>JBDSBD010000333.1:0-3111 GCA_039921765.1 Burkholderiaceae bacterium | reverse complement strand
AGCCGTTGCCCCGGCCGCGCCAGGCGCAGCGCGGCGCGGTCGAGGTGCTGCGCCTGGTTGTCGAGCAACTGGCGCGCGCGGCGCTGCATCTGCACCGTGACCGCCGCCAGCACTTCGAGACAGGCCTGGCGCGCCGGCGCGGCGAGCTCGGCCGCGGCGGTCGGGGTTGGCGCGCGCAGGTCGGCAGCCAGATCGGCGAGAGTCAGGTCGGTCTCGTGGCCGACCCCGCACACCACGGGCAAGCCGGACGCGGCGATCGCCCGCACCACGCGCTCGTCGTTGAAGGCCCAGAGGTCTTCGAGCGAGCCGCCGCCGCGGCACACGATCAGGGTATCGACCTCGGCGCGCGCGCTCTCCAGCGCGATGGCTGCGGCCAGCGCGGGTGGCGCATCGGCGCCCTGCACCAGGCTCGGATAGACGACCACCGCCACCTGCGGCGAACGCCGTGCCAGCGCGGTCAGCACGTCGTGAAGCGCCGCCGCGCCGAGCGACGTCACGATACCGATGCGGCGCGGATGGGCGGGCAGAGCGCGCTTGCGCGCCGCATCGAACAGGCCTTCGGCCTCGAGCTTGGCCTTCAGAAGCAGGAACTGCTCGTACAACGCGCCGGCGCCCGCACGCTGCATCGCCTCGACCACGAACTGCAACTCGCCGCGCGGCTCGTAGACGCCGAGCCGGCCGCGCAGCTCGACCCGCTGGCCGTCGGCCGGAGCGAAGGCCAGCAAGGCGCCGGCGCGGCGGAACATCGCGCAGCGCAGCAACGCGCTGCCGCCGTCCGCGTCCTTCAGGTTGAAGTAGCAGTGGCCGCTCGCGGCGCGCGCGAATCCCGAGATCTCACCGCTGACGCGGCAGACGCCGAAGCGCAGCGCCACCACTTCGGCAACTTCATGCACCAGCTGAGCAACGCTCCAGACCGGGCGTTGCGACCCGGGGGCAGTCGGGTCAACCACGCGCAAACCCAATGCCGGGGCGGGTCAAGAACTCCACAACCGCGCCAGGCAAGGGCTCGCGTGGCATGACCCTCGTGACTCCATTGTCTTGTTCACTCAAGCTGTTGATTTCAAAGGACTTTTTCATGCTTAAAGTTTGAGCAATCTGTGCCGCGCCTTGCCGTTTCAGGGCTTCGTGCCCAGCCCAGCCCAGTTGCCCACAAAGTTATCCACAGCAGCGGTGGATGGTTGGCGTCGCGCCGACCGACGCTGCGCCTTCAACCCGAGCGGGGCCGCGCTGCAGGCAACTGGCCAGCGTGCCGGGCGTCAATGCTTCGGTCCATAATCGCGCGACCCGAAAACCTGTCCGCGCATGCGCGCGGCACTTGTCGCAACTGCCACCGAAAGGGCTCGATTGTTTTCGATCATACAAGCCGCGGGTTGGCCGATCTGGCCCTTGCTCCTGTGTTCCGTCGCCGCGTTGGCGGTCGTCATGGAACGATTCTCCAGCCTGCGCGTTGCGCGCGTCGCGCCAGCCCGGTTGCTCGACGAGGTGATCTCGGTGACGCGCGCCCACCTGCCGGGTGCCGACGTCGTCAACAAGCTGGCCGACAACTCGGTGCTCGGCACGGTGCTGGCGACCGGGATTCGCGCGGTGATCGCCGATCCACGCATCAACGAGCAGGCCTTGCGCGGCGCCTTCGAGTCGGCGGGACGGGCCGCGGTGCACCGGCTCGAGCGCTACCTGAACACGCTCGGCACGATCGCCTCGGCCGCGCCGCTGCTGGGCCTGCTTGGCACGGTGATCGGCATGATCGAGATCTTCGGCTCGCAGCCGCCCACCGGTGGCAGCAACCCGGCCATGCTTGCGCACGGCATCTCGGTGGCGCTGTACAACACCGCGTTCGGCCTGATCATCGCGGTGCCCGCGCTGATGTTCTACCGCTACTTCCGCGGCCTGGTCGACGGCTACACGCTCGATCTGGAGCAGGCCTCCGATCGACTCGTGCCGCACCTGCTGCGCTTCGCCGCGCCGGCGCGCCGTGCCTCCGACCCATCGAACTGACCCGCATGAACTTCCGCAAGCCACGCCCCGAAGATCCGGACATCAACATGATTCCGTTCATCGACGTGCTGCTGGTCGTGCTGATCTTCATGATGCTGTCGACCACCTACTCCAAGTTCACCGAGCTGCAGATCACGCTGCCGGTCGCCAACGCCGAGAAGGCGCAGGATCGGCCCGGCGAGATCATCGTGTCGGTGTCCGCCGACGGGCGCTACGCGATCGATCGCAAACCGGTCGATGGGCGCAGCGTCGAGATGCTCGCGCTCGAGCTCGGCGCCGCGGCGGCCGGTTCGAAGGAGCCCACCGTCATCATCTCGGCCGACGCCACCACGCCGCACCAGAGCGTCATCAACGTGATGGACGCGGCGCGCCGCGCCGGTCTCGCGCACCTGACCTTCGCGACCCAGGCCAACCCGGGCGGCGGCGCGCGCTAGGGTGAAGGCCACTGCGCCACCGTACCAGGCGCTCCGGTCACCTGAGGCCTGTCTCCAGCAGGCCTGGCAGTCGCGCGGCGTGCTGGCACGCTCGTTGTGGCCACTCGCTGCTCTCTTCGGCGGCCTCGTGGCGGCGCGCCGGCTCGCCTATCGCCAGGCCTGGCTGCCCCAGCAAGAGCTGGCAGTGCCGGTGATCGTGGTCGGCAACCTGATCGCCGGCGGCGCCGGAAAGACCCCGGCGACGATCGCCATCGTGGCGCTGCTGCGCCGCCATGGCTGGGTACCCGGCATCATTTCGCGTGGCTATGGAGGACGTGGCGGCGCGACCCCGCTCGAGGTGCGGGTCGACACGCCGGCCACGGCTTGCGGCGACGAGCCCTTGCTGATGCGGCGCCGCACCGGCCTGCCCGTGGTCGTCGGCCGCAACCGGGTCGCGGCCGGTCGCGCGCTGCTGCGCAACCACCCCGAGATCGACGTGATCGTCAGCGACGACGGACTGCAGCATCTGCGCCTGGCGCGTGACGCCCAGGTGCTGGTGTTCGACGAGCGCGGCGCCGGCAACGGCTGGATGCTGCCGGCCGGGCCGCTGCGCGAACCGATTCCCGCAGCCGTGCCGGCGCGCAGCGTGGTGCTCTACAACGCGCCCGAGGCGACGACCGCGCTGCCCGGGCATTGCGTGCAG
>JBDSBD010000332.1:0-4821 GCA_039921765.1 Burkholderiaceae bacterium | reverse complement strand
ATTCTCCTGTTCACCTTCATCGGCGGCGTCGGCTTTTTCTTCGGGCCGCTGATCGGATCCGTCATCGGGGTGTTTCTGACGGTGGTGTTATCCGAATTTACCAAGGCATGGCTGCTCTACCTCGGGCTCGTGTTCCTGATCATGGTGATGTACGCCCCGGGCGGTATCGCCAGCCTGATCATGATCAACGTGCGGGTTGCCCGGTTCGGCAAGCTGCGGCGCGTGCTCGGCTGGTATGCGCTGATGGCGGCGACCGGGGCGCTGGCGTTCATTGGCGCGGCCGCGCTGATCGAGTTGATCTACCACCTGCAGCTCGATCTGGCACGCGGGCCCGAACTCGCATTCATGGGCGTCGGCCTGAGCGTGGCCCGCTGGTCGAGCTGGGTCGGTGCGCTCGCGGTGGCGCTGTTCGGGTACGCCTTGTTCGAGTATGTGCGGCGTCGCTTCGCCGGCCAATGGGGCGAGATTCAGGGCGAGATCGCCGCGGCGGTGCGCGCGAGGGAGTCGGCATGAGCGGGGAGTATGCGATCGAGCTGAAGGACTTGCACAAATCCTTCGGCAAGACCGAGATCATCCGCGGCGCGAACCTCGCGGTCGCGCCGGGCGAGCGGGTCGCGATCATCGGGCCCAATGGTGCCGGCAAGTCGACCCTGTTCAACCTGATCAGCGGGCGATTCGGCGCGAGCAGCGGCGAGGTCCGGCTCAATGGCCAGCGCATCGACGGGCTCAAACCCTTCGAGATCAATCGCCTGGGCCTGGCGCGCAGCTTCCAGATCACCAACATCTTCACGCGCCTGTCGGTGTTCGAGAACCTGCGCTGCGGGGTACTCTGGTCGATGGGCTACCGCTATTCGTTCTGGAAGTTCCTGGCCGGGCTGACCGATGCGAACGAGCGCGCCGAAGAACTGCTGTCCATGATCAAGCTCGAGCGCAAGCGCGACACGCTCGCGATGAACCTGACCTACGCCGAGCAGCGCGCGCTCGAGATCGGCATCACGATCGCCGGCGGTGCGAGTGTGGTGCTGCTCGACGAGCCGACTGCGGGCATGAGCAAGAGCGAAACCAGCCGCTTCATCGATCTGATCCGGGAGGTCACGGCCGGCAAGACCCTGCTGACGGTCGAGCACGACATGGGCGTGGTGTTCGGCCTGGCCGACAAGATCGCGGTGCTCGTGTATGGCGAGGTGATCGCCTTCGATGTGCCCGAAGCGGTGCGCGCCAACGCGCGCGTCCAGGAGGCCTACCTCGGTTCGGTGCTGGCCGACGCCCAGGTTGCGGAGTCAGGGCATTGAACGGCGGTTTCATCGGGCTGCGAGCCGGCCAGCGTAGCGATCGGACGAAGGGCTGACATGCTGCAACTTCAGGGCGTCCATGCCTATTACGGCAAGAGCCACATCCTGCATGGCGTGTACATGCGCGTCGGCGAGGGCGAGATCGTCGGTCTGCTCGGGCGCAACGGCTCGGGCCGCTCGACCACCGTCAAGACCATCATGGGGTTGGTCACCGGCGCCGGTTCGGTGCGCTACCGCGACGAGGAAATTCTCGGCCAGCCGGCTTTCGGCATTGCCTATCGCGGCATCGGCTACGTGCCCGAGAGTCGGGACATCTTTCCCAAGCTCACGGTGCATCAGAATCTGCTGCTCGGCGAGAAGCGAGGTGCGCACGGCAGCAAGAAGCCGCGCTGGTCGTTCGCCGACATGTACGAGATGTTTCCGCGTCTGAAGGAGCGCGAGCACACCGAGGCCGGCGTGCTGTCGGGCGGCGAGCAGCAGATGCTGACGCTGTGCCGCACCTTGATGGGCGACCCCGACCTGATCATGATCGACGAGCCGACCGAAGGTCTGGCGCCCAAGATCGTCGAATTGGTGGCCGAGTACCTGCGCGAGCTGCGCCGCCGCGGCGTCTCTGTGCTGCTGGTCGAGCAAAAGCTGGCAATCGCGCTCGAGGTCTCCGAGCTATGCTACGTGATGGGTCACGGCAGCATCGTGTTCGAAGGCACGCCGGCGCAACTGCGCGCCGACGCCGATGTTCGCAAGGAGTGGCTCGAGGTCTAGAACGCCAAGCGAGGGGCCAGCGGTTCGGCGTGGCCTGGGCCGAGGGATCGACCCGCGCAGCGTTCGGCAAAGGAGTGGGCTCGGCTTCCACGCCTGAAGACCCCGTCCCCGGGGCGCTGTCACTGGAGCGACAGCGCCTTTTTTTCTGCCCGACCTAGAATCGAACGATCGTTCGTTTTCTGACGAGTCGAATTCATTGCGTGTCCTGCCGCTGCAGGCTTACCCGAGGGTCCCATCCATGAGCACCACTTTTGAGCTTCGCGGCAACATCGCGGTCATCACACTGAACAACCCACCGGTCAACGGGCTGGGCTACGAGACCCGGCTCGGTGTCGCGAACGGGCTGGAGCGCGCGCAGGCGGACGCGGCGGTCCATGCGATCGTGATCACCGGCGCCGGCAAGGCGTTCTCGGGTGGCGCCGACATCCGCGAGTTCGGCACGCCCAAGGCCACCGCCGAGCCGAACCTGCTCAGCCTGATCCTCGCGCTCGAGGCCTGCACCAAACCCATCGTCGCCGCGATCCACAGTGTGTGCATGGGTGGCGGACTGGAGCTGGCGCTGGGCTGCCACTACCGAGTCGCATCCCCCGGCACGCTGGTCGCATTGCCCGAGGTCAAGATCGGCCTGATCCCCGGCGCCGGTGGCACGCAGCGCCTGCCGCGCGTGCTCGGCCTGGAGACCGCGCTGAACCTGATCGTCAGCGGCGAAGCGGCGAAGAGCGAGCTGCTCGCGCAGGCGCCGGGTCAGAAGCTGTTCGACAAGATCATCGAAGGCGACCTGCTCGACGGGGCGCTCGCGTTCGCGGCCGAGCAGGCACAGCAGCACGCCCGGGGCGCCGCGTTGCCGCGCGTGCGCGACCTGAAGGTCGTGCACCCGAATCCCGAGGCTTATCTGCAGTTCGCCCGCAACATGGTGGGTGGCATGTCGCGCAACTTCCCGGCGCCGCTAGTGCGTCGAGGCGGTGGCGGCCAGTACGCGCATGAAGTTCGACGAAGGCATGAAGTACGAGCGCGAACTGTTCATCGCGCTGATGTTCACGCCCGAGTGCAAGGCGCTGCGCCATGCGTTCATGGCCGAGCGCGCCACCACCAAGATCCCGGACGTCCCGACCGACACGCCGGTGCGCACGGTTGCGAAGCTCGCGGTGATCGGAGCCGGCACGATGGGCGGCGGCATTGCGATGAACTTCCTGAACGCCGGCTTGCCCGTCGTGATGCTCGAGATGAAGCAGGAAGCGCTCGACCGGGGTGTGGCCACGATCCGCAAGAACTACGAGGCTCAGGTCAAGAAGGGCAAGCTCAAGGCGGACAAGTACGAGCAGCGCATGGCCTTGCTGAGCACCACCTTGACGTACGACGATCTGCGTGACGCCGACATGGTGATCGAGGCGGTGTTCGAGGACATGGGTGTCAAGGAAACCGTGTTCAGGAAGCTCGACGAGGTCATGAAGCCGGGCGCGATCCTGGCCAGCAACACCAGCACGCTCGATGTCAACGCGATCGCCGCGTTCACGAAGCGCCCGCAGGATGTGATCGGCACGCACTTCTTCAGCCCCGCCAACGTGATGAAGCTGCTCGAGGTGGTGCGCGGCGAAAAGACCGCCAAGGACGTGCTCGCCACCGTGATGCAACTCGGCAAGAAGATCAAGAAGACCTGCGTGGTCTCGGGCGTGTGCGATGGCTTCATCGGCAACCGCATGATCGAGCAGTATTCGCGCCAGGCCGGCTTCCTGCTCGAGGAAGGCTGCACGCCGGCGCAGGTCGACAAGGCGATGGAGAAGTTCGGCATGGCGATGGGTCCGTTCCGCATGAGCGATCTGGCCGGCAACGATGTCGGCTGGTACATCCGCAAGCGCCGCTACCTGGAAAAACCGGGCCTGCGCTACTCCAAGACCGCCGATCTGCTGTGCGAGCTGGGCCGCTTCGGCCAGAAGACGGGCGCGGGCTGGTACGACTACGCGCCCGGCAAGCGCGCCGCAATTCCTTCCAAGCTCGTCACCGACATGATCGAGAAGCATCGCGCCGACCTCGGGATCACGCCGCGCAAGATCGCCGACGACGAGATCGTTGGCCGCCTGGTCTACGCACTGGTGAACGAGGGCGCGAAGATCGTCGACGAGGGCATCGCACTGCGCGCGTCCGACATCGACATGGTCTACCTCACCGGCTACGGCTTCCCGCTGCACCGCGGCGGCCCGATGAACTATGCCGACACCGTGGGCCTGTTCAACGTGGTCCAGGCGATGAATCGCTTTGCCGCGAACCCGCTCGACGATGCTCAGTTCTGGCAGCCTGCGCCGTTGCTCGCGCGGCTCACGGCCGAAGGCAAGTCATTCAGCTGATCGATGCCGGAGGCTGACCCGTGCCCAGTTTCGCCGTCACGTCATGGGCACATCTGCATTTTCGCCGGCAACCCGGCCGGTGCACCGATGAGCGGCGCAGCGGCCGCCCACGCTTGATTCACAGGAGAGACATATGACCAGCGCCGTGATCGTTTCCACCGCACGCACCCCCCTCGCCAAGAGCTGGAAGGGCGGCTTCAACATGACCCATGGCGCCACGCTCGGCGGCTTCGCGGTGAAGGCCGCGGTCGAGCGCGCCGGCATCGAGGCCGCCGAGGTCGACGACGTGCTGATGGGCTGCGCCACGCCCGAAGGGGCGACCGGCAGCAACATCGCGCGCCAGATCGCGTTGCGCGCTGGTCTGCCCATCACCACCAGCGGCGTGACCGTGAACCGCTTCTGCTCGAGCGGCCTGCAGACCATTG
>JBDSBD010000331.1:0-4393 GCA_039921765.1 Burkholderiaceae bacterium | reverse complement strand
GCCGACGCCCAGCGCCATGTCCAGGCCGAGCGAGCCGGTCGAGACGACCTCGATGTCCTCGATGACCTCGCCCTCGCCCAGGCGCATGATCGTGCCCTTGCCGAACTGCTTCTCGATCTGCGCCAGTGCGGCCTGAAGCGCCTTGGCCTTTTCGGTGTTGAGAGCGGTGGCGGCCGGGTTGGCGGCGGATTTTGCAGTTGCGTCCAAGGGGTTCTCCTGAGGGTTGTGGCCATTATCGCAAAAGCTGGATGTTTGTACAGTAGCCGAAGCCGGATTCGCCACCCATCCCTACGTTGAAGCTCGCCGGCCGTTCGGAGGCAGGCCGCCCCCCGTCACGGGTGAACCGGCGCGGCGGGTGCCGTGCGCGACCGCGGTCCCGAACGCAGATCAACTCTGGATCAGGCGCCGACTCTTCGCGATCGACATCAATATGCCAAGGCCCAGCCCGAGCGTCACCATCGCAGTGCCGCCGTAGCTGATGAACGGCAGCGGCACGCCCACCACCGGCAGGATGCCGCTGACCATGCCCATGTTGACGAAGGCGTAGGTGAAGAAGCTCAAGGTGATCGCCCCGGCGAGCAGCCGCGCGAACGCGGTGGGCGCGTCGGCGGCGATCATCAGCCCGCGAAAGATCAGGAACAGGAAGCCCAGCAGCAGGCACACCCCGCCGACCAGCACGAACTCCTCGGAGAAGGCGGCGAAGATGAAGTCGGTGGTGCGCTCGGGGATGAACTCCAGGTGCGTCTGGGTGCCCTTCATGAAGCCCTTGCCCTCAATGCCGCCCGAGCCGATTGCGATCATGCCCTGAATGATGTGGAAGCCCTTGCCGAGCGGATCGGTGGTCGGGTCGAGCAAGGTGCAGACCCGGCTCTTCTGATAGTCGCGCAGCATCGGCCACGTGACGTCGGGCTGACAGATGCGGTCCTCCGAGACCACGACCGCGGTGACGGCGATCGCGCCCACCACCATCACCGGGATGATCAGGCGCCAACTCAGTCCCGCGAAGAAGATCACGTAGAGCCCGGCCGACAGCACCAGGATCGCGGTGCCCAGGTCGGGCTGTTTGACGATCAATCCCACCGGCACCGCCAGCAGCACGAGCGCGATCACGAAGTCGGCGACATGCAACTGGCCCTCGCGGCGCTGGAACCACCACGCGAGCATGAGCGGCATCGCGATCTTCAGGATCTCGCTGGGCTGGATCACGATGCCCACATCGAGCCAGCGCGTCGCGCCCTTCTTGGTGACCCCGAACACCGTGACCGCGACGAGCAGCGCCACTCCGGTGGCATACAGCGGCAGCGCCAACCTCGACAGGGTGCGGGGTGGGATCTGGGCGGCGATGAACAGCACGCCAAGCGCCAGCAGCATGTTGCGGCCGTGGTCGGCAAACCGCGTACCCGAATCGAAACCGACCGAGTACATCGTCGTGAGGCCGGCGGCAGCGAGCAGCAGCACCGCGATGAGGAGCGCAGAGTCGAAGCCGGTGAACACCGGTTTCAGGCGCTGCCACAGCGAGGGCCGCTCGAGCACGGTCTTCATGGCGTGCCTCGTGATGGCGCGCTGCGCAGCGCGGTTCGCTGCGGTGCGGCCGCGGCCGCGGCTGCGCGAGGCGTGCGCCCGGCCGTCGAGAGCGCGTGCGCTGCCGGTGCCGGCGCGGATGCAGGCGCGCCAGACGCGGACAGCGTGGCACCGACCGGTGGCGTGGGGGCCAGGGGCGCGAGCGCCGGAGCCGGGCCGAGCGCCGCCGCGGTCGCCGGCAGGTCGATCGTCACGCCAGGCAGCGGGACCGAGCCGGCCGGGCGCGGCGTGCCGGTCGGCACGGTCGACTTGCCCAGCTGCGTCGCGGCGATGTCGGCCTCGCTCGGATAGATGCCGAGCATCGCGTAGTCGAGCACGCGGCGCGCGATCGGCGCGGCTGCGGCGGCGCCGAAGCCGGCGTTCTCGACCACCAGCGCGAGCGCGATGCGCGGCGCGTCGAGCGGCGCGAACGCGGTGTACAGCGCGTGGTCGCGGTGGCGCTCGTCGAGCAGGCTGGCGTTGTACTTCTCGTTCGTGCCGATGCGGATCACCTGGGCCGTGCCGGTCTTGCCGCCCGACGAGTAGGGTGCGCCGGCGAACACGCTGCGCGACGTGCCCTCCTGCGTCACGCCATACATTGCGCGGCGGATCACGGCCACGTCTTCGGCTCGCCACGGCAGCGGCGCCAATGTCTCGCCGACAAGGCGGCGACGGGCCTGGTTCTCGGCGCTTTCGATCGTCTTCACGAGGTGCGGACGGAAGCGCTTGCCGCCCTCGGCCAGCGTCGCGGTGGCCTGCGCGAGCTGCAGCATCGTGAATGCGTTGTAGCCCTGGCCGATGCCGAGCGAAATGGTCTCGCCCGCATACCACTTCTGCTGCTCGCGCTTGCGATAGGCGGCGCGCTTCCACGCGGTCGAGGGCAAGGTGCCACGCACTTCGCCGTGCATGTCGATGCCGGTGAGCTGGCCGAAGCCGAGCGGCGCCATGAAGTCGTTTATCGCATCGACGCCGAGGTCGTTGGCCAGCACGTAGTAGTAGGTGTCGCACGACTGCACGATCGACTTGTACATGTCGACGACGCCGTGCCCTCCTTCCTTGTCGTCGCGGAACTTGTGGTTGCCGAGCCAGAAGTAGCCCGGGTCACTGATCGATTGTTGCGGGGTGCGCTTGCCCAGGGTCAGCGCGGCCAGCGCCATGAAGGGCTTGTAGGTCGAGCCCGGGGGGTAGGTTCCGCGCAGCGCCCGGTTCAGCAGCGGCTTGTCGGGCGATTCGTTGAGCGCCTTCCAGCTCTCGGAGTCGATGCCATCGACGAACAGGTTGGGGTCGAAGTTGGGCTTGCTGACGAAGGCCAGTACCTCGCCGGAGCGCGGATCGATCGCGACCAGTGCGCCGCGCCGCTCGCCGAACAACTCTTCGACCAGCGCCTGCAGGCGAATGTCGATCGACATCACCAGCGTGTCCCCGGGTGTGGCCGGATTGCTCTTGAGCCGGCGCACCGGATGGCCGCTGGCGCTCGTCTCCATCTCCTCGAAGCCGGTCGTGCCGTGCAGCTCGGCCTCGTAGCTCTGCTCGATGCCGAGCTTGCCGATGTACTGCGTGCCGCGATAGTTGGCGGCCGCGTCGGAGTCGTCGATGGCCTCCTTCTCGGCCTCGTTGATGCGCCCGATGTAGCCGATCAGGTGGCTGCCGACCTCGCCCAGCGGATAGTTGCGGAACAGCCGTGCCTTCAGCTCGACGCCGGGGAAGCGGAAGCGCTGAACGGTGAAGCGCGCCACCTCTTCGTCGCTCAGCTTGGTGCGGACCGGCAGCGACTAGAAGCTCTTGTTCTCCTCGGTGAGGCGCTTGAAGCGCTTGCGGTCGCGCGGCGAGATTTCGACGAGCTGGGACAGCCGGTCGATCGTGCCCTCCAGGTCATCCACCTTCGACGGCGTGATCTCGAGCGTGTAGGCCGAGTAGTTGTTGGCCAGCACGATGCCGTTGCGATCGACGATCAGCCCGCGGTTCGGAACGATCGGAACGACCGAGATGCGGTTGTTCTCGGCCCGCGTCGAGAGCTCCTCGTGCTTGTAGACCTGCAGGTACACGAGCCGGGCCGTGAGCAGGCCGAACGCGAACAGCACGAACAGCCCCGCGGCAAGCAGGCGCAGGTGAAAGCGCCCGATTTCCTGCTCGACGTTCCTCAGCTCGGTCATGGAGCTCCTTTGCCGGTCGCGATCCCGGCCGACCCCGGGCGCGGCGCGCGGTTGCCCTCCCCGCCTCGAACGAGACGCGGCCACCGCGGGGCGGGCCGACGCCGACCCGGCGCGCGGCGACGATGCAGATGCAGATGCAGTTTCACGGCGTCACAGCGGGCGATTCTGATCCGGGTCGGGTGCGCGGCGCTGCGGCGCCAGCAGCAACCACGTCGCGAGCGGCCACAGGAGGGCCTCGAACAGCGGCGCGAGCAGCATCTGCCAGCCCGGGAACATGCCGCCCACAATCATGCGGACGATCAGCGACGCCGCGTGCGCCGCAAAGAACAGCGGCAGGACCTGCAGCGCCTGCGACGGCACCGTGAACCACAGCAGCCGGCGATGGATCGTGATCGCAAAGAAGCTCAGCAGCGTATAGGCCAGCGCGTGCTGGCCGAGCACCGCGGCGTCGTGAACGTCCATCATCAGCCCGAACGCGAACGCCAACCCGACGCCGACGCGGCGTGACTGGTGCACGTTCCAGAACACCAGCACGAGCGCGAGGAAGTCGGGCATCCACGGCAGCCGGCCCAGCGGCACCAGGTTCAACCCGAACGCGAGCAGCAGCGTGAAGGCGACGAACAGCGGGTTGACGGGCAGCAGCAGCTGGTCATTGGCACGCGGCATGATCATGACGTGTG
>JBDSBD010000330.1:0-3319 GCA_039921765.1 Burkholderiaceae bacterium | reverse complement strand
CGAGTCCCATCGACGGCTCGTCGAGCAGCACCATGCTGGGGCTCGCCATCAGCGCGCGGCCGATCGCGCACATCTGCTGCTCGCCGCCCGAGGTGTAGGCGGCCTGCGAGGTGCGGCGCTCCTTCAGGCGTGGAAAGTAGGTGTAGACCTTCTCGAGTGTGGTGACCACGGCGGCCTTGCTGTCCTTGCGCGTGTAGGCGCCGGTCATCAGGTTGTCTTCGATCGTCAGGTGCGCGAAGCAGTGCCGGCCTTCCATCACCTGGATCACGCCGCGCTCGACCATGTCGGAGGTGCTCAGACGCTCGATGCGCTCGCCGCGCAGTGCGATCGAACCCTTGGTGACGGCGCCACGCTCGCTGGCCAGCAGGTTGCTGATGGCGCGCAAGGTCGTGGTCTTGCCCGCACCATTGCCGCCCATCAGAGCCACGATGCGGCCTTCAGGGACCTGCAGCGAGACGCCCTTGAGCACCAGGATCACGTGGTTGTAGATGACCTCGATGCCGTTGATGTCTAGCAGGATGTTGGCTGTGCTCATCGGTTTACCTTGTTCTCTTCGAAGCGTCGCAGGAAGCGGTCTCGGGGCGCTTCGAAGAGGGCTCCGCTGCGCGGAGCCCTTCGATCAGCTCTGGCAATCCGCCGGAGCTCTGCGGGTGAGCTTCTTGTCGGCCAGGTACTTGTCGGCCGCGGCCTTGATCATCGGCTTGAGGATCTGATCATCGGCCTCGAAGTAGTCGGAAGTGATGTTCCACTTCTTGCCGTCCCAGGTCTCGATGCGTGCCGCAGTCGAGCCCATGTGGTCGGCGCACGAGGTGCTGAGCGGGCGCATCACACCCTTAAAGCCGAGTGCGTCGAGTTTGGCTTGCGTGAGGTTCAGGTTTTCCATGCCCCAGCGCACCTGCTCGCCGGTCATGTGCTTGCCCTTGCCGTAGCGCTCCTGCGCACGCCGCACCGATTCGATGCCGAGCATCTGGATGATCACGCCGCGGGTGTAAAGCACCGAGCCCACTTCATCCTTCGGTCCGGTGCCCTGGCCCTTGGCGTGCACGTACTTCAGGATGTCCTGCATGACCTTGAAGTCCTGCCCTGAAGTGTTGAGCGCGAGTGCGTGATAGCCCTTGGCGCCGTCCTCGACCCCCTTCACGTCAGGCTCGGCACCCGCCCACCACACGCCGTACATCTTGTCGCGCGGATAGCCGGTGGCCACCGCCTCCTTCAGCGCGGTCGAGTTCATCACCCCCCAGCCCCACAGCAGCACATAGTCGGGCCGGCTCTGGCGCACCTGCAACCAGGTCGCCTTCTGCTCGACGCCAGGCGCCGTCACGGGCAGCAACTGCAGATCGAAGCCGTGCATCTTGGCGCGCTCCTGCAGCAGCGGGATCGGCTCCTTGCCAAACGGCGAGTCGTGATAAACCAACGCGATCTTCTTGCCCTTGAGTTTGGCGAAGCCGCCTTCGCGCTTGGCGATGGCCTGAACAATGATGTCGGCGCCGGTCCAGTAGCTGCCCATCAGCGGGAAGTTCCACGGGAACGCCATGCCGTCCTGCGCCGCCGACAGGCCATAGCCCAGTGTCATCAGCGGGATCTTGTCGTGCGGCGCCTTGTCAGTCAGCGCGAAGGTGATGCCTGTGGCTTGCGGGTCGATCATCGACGCGCCGCCGTCCTTGTTCTTCAGCCGTTCATAGCACTCGACGCCCTTGTCGGTGGCGTAGCCGGTCTCGCATTCCTCGAACGAAATCTTCACGCCGTTGATGCCGCCGTCGCGCGCGTTCACCATCTTGATGTAGTCCTGCTTGCCGTTGGCCCAGGGCGTACCGTTCGGCGCGTAGGGGCCGGTGCGGTACGAGAGCAACGGGAAGAACTGCTCCTTGGCCTGCGCGTTGGCGTCGGGCGCGCTGGTGACGCCGGCGATGCCCGCCGCGAGCATCGCGGCGGAGAGGGCGATGCCCTTCAGGGTTTTGAATCTCATGTCTGCCTCCAGAGGTGGGAAGAATGCACCGTCGGTGCGTAGGGAACGGGGTCGCGCAGGGATCGAATCCGCGCGCTCAGTGAGGGAACGGCCACAGGCGCAACTTTTCCTTGGCGGTGGACCACAGTCGCGCCAGGCCGTGTGGCTCGACAATCAGGAAGAACACGATCAGCGTGCCGAAGATGATCGAAGTGAGGTGCGCCGACATCGCGGTGTCGATCGGGATGCCGAACCAGTTCGGCAGGTTGTCGAGCACGATGGGCAGCAGCACGATGAACGCGGCGCCGAAGAAGCTGCCCATGATCGAGCCCAGGCCGCCGATGATGATCATGAACAGCAGGTCGAACGAGCGCTGCAGGTTGAAGGCTGCCGGTTCCCAGGCGCCCAGGTGCACAAACGCCCACAGTGCGCCGGCCACGCCGATCAGGAACGAGCTGACCGCGAACGCGGTGAGCTTGGCGACGATCGGGCGGATGCCGATCACTGCGGCTGCCACGTCCATGTCGCGGATCGCCATCCATTCCCGACCGATCGCGCTGCGCACCAGGTTCTTCGCAAGCAATGCGAGCAGCAGCACCAGGATCAGGCAGAAAAGGTACTTGCTCAGGGGGGTGTCGAGCGGGACGCCGAAGGCGCGCAGCGCCGCCACGCTGACTCCGCCTGACGGCGAATCGTTGGTGAACCACGAGATGCGCAGGAACGCCCAGTCGGTGACGAATTGCGCCGCCAGCGTGGTGACCGCCAGGTACAGACCGCGAATGCGCAGCGACGGCACCCCAAAGACAATGCCGACGACGGTCGCGCACAGGCCGCCCAGCAGCAGTGCCAGGACCAGCGGCATGCCATCGATGCGCGCCGTGAAATTGAACGCCGCGTAGGCGCCGATGGCCATGAAAGCGCCCGCACCCAGCGAGATCTGCCCGCAGTAGCCGACCAGGATGTTCAGGCCGATGGCAGCGAGTGCCAGGATCAGCGTGGGGGTGAGGATGACGCGAAGGGTGTACTCCGACGCCGTCAATGGCAGCACCACGAAGGCGACAAGCAGCAGCACGACCATGGCGATCCGATCCTGACGGATCGGAAAGATCTGCTGGTCGGTGCGGTAGCTGGTCTTGAACTGACCGTTTTCTCTGTAGAACATGTTCGTGTTTTGTCAGCGATCTTTTGGCTACGGCACGCTTCGCTTAACTTGGCACTGCCAGGTCGGTCTGCGTTGAAAGATCATCGATCGAGTTCATACGCGATCGATGATCTTTTCACCGAACAGGCCTTGCGGGCGAACGAGCAGGAAGGCGAGCGCGAGCACATAGGCGAACCAGGTTTCGATGCCGCCACCGAGCATCGGGCCGATGT
>JBDSBD010000329.1:0-2745 GCA_039921765.1 Burkholderiaceae bacterium | reverse complement strand
CAACCGGCGGCCTGCCACAGTTCGAACGGGCCCTGACTCACGCCGAAACCCCAGCGCATCGCCATGTCGATGTCGCGCGCACTGTCCGCAATGTCGGCGAGGTGCACGGCCGCGTAATGAAAACTGTCGCGCAGGATCGCCCACAGGAATTGGGCTTGCGGGTTCTTCGATTCGCGCAGCAGCTTCAGCCGCTCCGCGGGCGCCTTCTTCAGGATGCGCACCACCAGTTCGTCGGCCTTGCCGCCTCCCGGTACGTAGTCGCCCTTGCCATCGTTGGCCTGGGGATCGAGGCGCAGGATGTTCTTGCCCACTTTCTTGTAGAAGCCGGCGCCGCTTTTCTGGCCGAGTGCACCCTGCTCGATCAGCCTGGCGAGCACCGGCGGTGTGGCGTAGCTGGCAAAGAACGGGTCGTCCGCGAGGTTGTCCTGCAAGGTCTTGATGACGTGGGCCATCGTGTCCAGACCGACCACGTCGGCGGTGCGGAAGGTGCCGCTGCTGGCGCGGCCGAGCTTCTTGCCGGTCAGGTCGTCGACCACGTCGTAGGTGAGGCCGAAGGTATCGGCTTCCTTGATGGTGGCCAGCATGCCGGCGATGCCGACCCGGTTGGCAATGAAGTTCGGCGTGTCGTGCGCACGCACCACGGACTTGCCCAGGCTGGTGGTCACGAAGGCCTCGAGCTGGTCGAGGATTTCGGGCTTTGTGGTTGGTGTGTTGATAAGCTCCACCAACGCCATGTAGCGCGGCGGGTTGAAGAAGTGGATGCCGCAAAAGCGCGGCTTGATGGCTTCGGGCAGCACTTCAGACAGCTTGGTGATGCTCAGTCCCGAAGTGTTGCTGGCGACGATCGCGTGAGCGCTCAACGCCGGTGCGATCTTGCTGTACAGATCGAGTTTCCAGTCCATGCGCTCGGCGATTGCCTCGATCACCAGGTCGCATTCCTTGAGCAGATCGAGATGCTCGTCGTAGTTGGCTGGCAGGATCAACGCCGCGTCTTCGGGAATCCCGAGCTGCGCCGGCTTGAGCTTCTTGAGCCCTTCGATCGCCTTGGTGGCGATCGAATTCTTCGCGCCTTCCTTGGCAGCCAGGTCGAACAGGATCACGGGAACCTTGCAGTTGACGAGGTGGGCGGCGATCTGCGCGCCCATCACGCCGGCGCCGAGCACGGCCACCTTGCGCACGGGGAATCGATTCATGGCGGGTTCCTTCAATAGGGTCAAAGGGAGTTGCGGATCCGGCGTCATTCGACCCGAATCCACGTCTGATTGCGATAGAACGGACCGATGTAGCCGCGCACCTCGAGCGACTTGCCGGCCTCCATCGGCTTGAGTCGAACCCGGTAGGTCTTGCCGTTGTTCGGGTCGAGGATCTCGCCGCCTTCCCACAACGCCGCATCGGCACTGCTTTGCTTGACGTTGCTCAGGATGGTCATGCCGGCGACCGGCTGGTCCTTGCGCCCGTCCGTGCACTTGTCGCACCTGGCATCCTGCTTGGCCGGGTCGAGCAGTTTCTCGATACGGCCGGTCAGCACGCCGCCCTGATCGGCAATGCGCACCCATGACTTGGCCTGGTGTGTGTCGTCGTCGATCGTCTTCCACAGCCCCACCGGTGTGGCCTGGGCATGGGCGAGTTGCGCCAGCAGCGCGAAGCCAAGCACGGGGAGGAACTTGAAGGTCTGGCGGATCGTCATGGCGTCTCCCGAAGGTGAGATGGGCGGGGTCGAATCGGGCCGGTGCAAGGTACGAGTGCGCGGCTCGAGCGCGGTTCCGTGCTCGATGTTCAGAACAGCGCCGCGTCCATTTCCATCAGCGAGCCCGAGCCGGCGCGTGCGGTACGGATCAGTCCGGCGGTCTCGGGCAACAGCTTGGCGAAGTAAAAGCGTGCGGTTGCGAGCTTGGCAATGTAGAACGAATCCCCGCTGTCCTGCTTCTCGAGCGCCACCTTGGCCATGCGCGCCCAGAGATAGGCGAACACCAGGTGGCCGCACACGCGCAGATAGTCCACCGCGGCGGCACCCGCTTCGTCGGGGTTCTTCATCGCCTTCATGCCGATCTCGGTCGTCAGCTTGGTGAGCTTGTCGCCGAGCTCGGCGAGCGGGTTCACGAATTCCTGCATCGCTTCGTTCGTGCCTTCGTCGTCGACGAACTGCGCGACCAGATCGCCGAACTTCCGCAGGCGCGCACCGTTGTCGCCCAGCACCTTGCGCCCCAGCAGGTCCAGAGCCTGGATCGTGTTGGTGCCTTCGTAGATCATGTTGATTCGAGAGTCGCGCACGAACTGCTCCATGCCCGATTCACGCACGTAGCCGTGGCCGCCGAACACCTGCAGGCAATGCGAGGTCGCGATCCAGGCGTTGTCGGTGAAGAAGGCCTTCACGATCGGCGTGATCAGCGCCACCATGTCGGCGCACTCGGCGCGCACCGCGGGGTCGCTGCTCGCAACCTCCTTGTCGAGCTGCAGCGTGGTCCACATGGCGAGCGCCCGCGCGCCCTCGGCATAGGCGCGTGCGGTCAGCAGCATCTTGCGCACGTCGGGGTGAACAATGATCGGGTCGGCCGGCTGGTCGGGCGACTGCACGCCCGAGAGCGCGCGCATCTGGATGCGCTCCTTTGCATAGGCCGCAGCGTTCTGGTAGGCCACCTCGGTCAGCCCGAGCGACTGGTTGCCCACGCCAAGGCGCGCCGCATTCATCATCACGAACATGGCGTTGATGCCCTTGTCGGGCTGCCCCACGAGCGTGCCGACGGC
>JBDSBD010000328.1:0-3645 GCA_039921765.1 Burkholderiaceae bacterium | reverse complement strand
GCATCGGGCATGGCGGGTGACCGGGGGGACGATCTGGCCGGCGTGCAGCGATCCAAGCGCAGCGCCGTGAGCGGAGCGTCGGTCAGTTCGTCAGGCGGGCCTCGTTCACGTACTCGTGAAGGAAACAGGGCCCGCTCTTCCCCGGGCACGGGAGAGGGCCGCTGTCGTCATCCCGGCCGGCGCCGCCGGCCTGACCGGGCTGTCAGGACTCGCGATGAAGGCACTGCCTTGATCGCCGTATTGGCGAGCGCACCGGCCAGGCGCCCTGCGCCGCAGTCTGGCGACAGCCTGCGCGCCAGCGGGCGCGGAGGGTGGCGGCGAGCTGCACGTGAGACGCCGCCGCCCGAAGAAACGAGACGCTTGTCGTTCGACAGTGGCTCGGCGCGCAGCGCGACAGTCGGACCTCGCGGCGCGAGGACACGCCCGAGTCGTTCTTCACGCAGCACCGATCGCGACAGTTGGCACGGGCAGCATGTGCAGCCCGGCCTCGCGGCGATGTCGCGATCCACGCCCCAATTGCGGGTGCCGATCTCGAAAGGAGGTCCGAGAGGTTCCATGCCGATGAATCGAACCGGTCGAAGGGGCCGACGAAACTTCGTCCAATTTCATCGCTGACCGACATCCGCTTCCGCTCTATGTTTGGCGCACGAGGTCGACATCGGCGCAGCGAGGCAGCGCGTTTCGTTCGACGCAGTCGGCGAAGGATAGATCTGAACGGCCTGTAGCAGAGGATGCGATGAACCGAGGTCTTACCTATGCCAGTGCAATCGCCTACGTGGGGGTCAAGCGACGCACGTTCGACATGCATTGGCGCCCCCGGTTGACGGCGGTTCCCCAAGGCACTGCGTTGATCTTCGATCGCCGAGAGCTCGACCGCTTGTTTGATCAATTCAAGCTTGAGTTCGCAGTTGACTCCGCGCCAGACGATGAGCAACAAAAAGGCCTCGGGGCAGCGCAGAATGTGCCCAGGAATGGACGGCCCATCGTCAAGAAAGGAGTTACAAAATGGGCCAATCAACGCGGGGGATCTACCCCGACAACGAGGGGGCCTTGCAGGTCGACAAGTGGTGGGGCAACGCCCGACTTCGCAAGCGCGGCTTCAGCAGTTTTGAAGAGGCGGAACATTGGTTGATCAGGCAGCTCGACGAGTTGCGAATCGTGGTCATACATGGCGAGAGACCGAACCGCACCTTCGACGAAGCCGCCGCGCATTACTTGCTGCTGTCCCAGGCAAAGCCATCGATCGTCACTGAGACCTATTTGCTGCAAAGCGTGATACCCGTGATCGGAACGCTACGACTTCCCCAAGTGCACGACGGCAGTCTGGCGCCCTACGTTTCCCGACGTCTGGCGCAAGGCCGCTCGCACAAGACCATCAACCTGGCCCTCGGCGTGGTCCGTCGGATCGTGAATCTGGCGGCCGGCAGTTGGCGGGACGAGAACGGTCGTACCTGGCTCGAACGGGCGCCGAAGATCACGCTTCTGCCGTTGGTCGGCCATCAACGTGAGCCTCAACCCATGACGTGGGCCGATCAGCGAACGTTGTTGCCGAAGTTGCCTCATCACCTGTCGCGCATGGCGCTGTTCGTCTTGAACACCGGTGTGCGCAATGACGTGGTGTGCAGCCTGCGGTGGGACTGGGAGATCCGCATCCCGGAACTCGGCATCTCGGTCTTCGAGGTCCCGAGGCAGCATGTGAAGGGCCAGAAGCGGTCGAAGATTGTGGTGTGCAACAGCGTGTCGCAGTCAGTCGTCGAGTCGGTCCGCGGGATGCACGAAGAGTTTGTGTTCGTGTACCGGCGCGAGCGGGTCAAGAACGTCACTCAGGCGCCAGCGATGGCGTACCGGCGGATCGTGACCATGAACAACACCGCGTGGCAGCGTGCGAGAAGGGAAGCCGGTCTCGGCGACCTTCACGTGCACGATCTGCGTCACACCGTCGGCATGCGCTTGCGGGAAGCGGGAGTGCCGGAAGGCACGCGAGCCGACATCCTGTGGCACAGCACGCCATCGATGACGCATCACTACAGCGTGGCGCAGATCGTCGAATTGCACGCAGCATTGGAGAAGGTGAAGGACGACAACGGGCGCTGGAACAAGAGCCTGTTGACGTTGCGCAGAGAACAAGAGGCGGCACGTGGGGTGCTAAGTCCCCCAAAAGTCCCCCAGCAAGAAAAAACGGCCTAGAGACCGAAATCTCTAAGCCGTTGATCCATTTCTTGTTTTACTGGTGCGGCTGGCAGGAATCGAACCCACGACCCCTTGGTTCGTAGCCAAGTACTCTATCCAGCTGAGCTACAGCCGCGCAGCCCGAAATTATATCAGCCGATCGGGGCCGACTTCACGGCAGGCGCGCGGCCGCCTCAAAGCACTCGGCAGCGCGTGCTGCATCGCCGTCGCGGCGGGCCAGGTCGGCCAGCAGGGTCAAGGCGCGGCGCCGCGAGCGGTTGGCGAGCGACGCATCTGCGGCCGCCTGCTCGAGCAGGCGACGCGCCTTGCCCCAGAGTTCGCGTTCGGCCAATGCGCAGCCCACCGCAAGCGCGATTGCACCCTCGCGCGGGAAGGTCTGCGACGCACGCTCCAGACGCGGCAGCCATTCGGGCTCCAGGCCCTCGATGACCCGCACCAGGGCTTCGGCCACCACGGCACGCTCATCGGCAGCGAGCTCGGTGAGCCGATCCCAGAAGGGCCGCAGCCAGCTGCGCGCCTCGTCGTTGGCGCCGAGCCCCGAGGCGCGTCCGGCGGCGCGCGCGGCAACGAACGGATCGCGCCGGTCGAGCGGGTCGAACGACGCCCAGACGGCGCGCAGCTGATCGGCGTCGTGAGCCGTGTCGAGCGCCTCGAACGCGAGCGAGCGCAGCAGGCCGAGCGCCGCCACCTGCGAGAAGCCCTGGTGCTTGGCGAGCAGGCGTGCGGTCTTCAGCGCCTCCTGCGGCAAGCGCCCGAGGCGTTGTGCCTGCAGCTTCAGGCGCAGCGCATGGGTGCGGCGCGCCACCCCGAGCGGCAACTCGCCAAGCATCTCGAGGGCCTGCGTCGCGTCGCGGTCATCGAGCGCCCATTCAGCGGCGAGCAGCTGCGCGCCTTCTTCGGCCGAACGTGCTGCAGCGCTGTGGTGGGAAAGTTCGAGCGCCCGCCGCAGTTGTTCATCGCGCCCGACGCGGTCCTGCAGGCGGTGCGCACTGCCCGCCGCGAGCAACTGGCCAAGCACGGTGAACTCGTTGTCCTGCGCCAGCTCGGGCGTGTCGGCCTGGATCGTGAGGGCACGCTGCGCCGACTTCTGGGCGCGACTGTAGCGGCCGCCAAAGTACTGCGACAACGCATCGCGCAGCGCCGCCTGCGCACTGCGGTCGCGGCGCGCCACGCGCCACGCGCGCGCCCGGCGCGGCAGCCCGATCAGCGAGCTCAGGGCCCGGATCGCGAGCATCAGGATGACGCAGCCGCCGATCAGCAGGGCCAGGAAGAAGTTCAGCGACAGGTCGGCGCGCCAGGGGTGCCAATAGAACGTGACCAGCGCGTCGTTCTTGCCCAACGCAGTGGCCGCCACCACGGCGCCGATGAACAGCAGCACCAGCCAGATGATGTTGCGCATGTCGGCGGCCCGGCCCTAGCGCCCGGCCGAAACGGCCAGCAGCGCCGCCAGCGTGT
>JBDSBD010000327.1:0-3127 GCA_039921765.1 Burkholderiaceae bacterium | reverse complement strand
CGGGACGGTACGGCGCAGATCGAGCGGTGATAGAGATGATTCAAGTCCCCTTCGTCTAGAGGCCTAGGACACCACCCTTTCACGGTGATTACAGGGGTTCGAATCCCCTAGGGGACGCCAGATATGGTCCGGTTGCACAGTGTGCAGCCGGGCTTTTTTTTGGCCGCTTCGCGGTGGGCGCTCGCGGGTTTCCCCGAGCGCATTACTGGTTGACAACTAAATCTATGATTAGTAATGTTCGGGCTCCGGCGTTGTCGTCGACCAGTCCGCGGATCGTGCCGACGCGCCGGTCCAAACCCGAGGTCCGTTCATGAAGATTGCCGTTCTCGGCGGCGGCCACGGCTGCTACGCCGCCGCTGCCGATCTGTCCGAAGCCGGGCATGAGGTGCGTCTGTGGCGGCGTGACGCCGCGGCGCTGCAGCCGGTCCGGGACATCGGCACAATTGTTCTCAAGGACGCAGCCGGAACGCGTGAGGTCTCGATTGCCCGTGCCACCGCCGACATCGCGCGGGCGCTGCAGGGTGCCGAACTGATCGTGATCCCGAGCCCGGCCGTCGCGCAGGCCGATATCGCGCGTGCGATGGCATCGCACCTCGTGGCGGGCCAGGTCGTGTTTCTGCCGCCCGGCACCTTCGGCGCGTTCGTGATGGCGCGCCTCGTGCGCGAGTCCGGCAACCGTGCCGATGTCGCGTGGGCCGAGACCGGGACCTTGCCGTATCTGGCGCGCAAGCATGGCGAGCGCGAGGTCAATGTGACCGTGCGGGCCGTCCGCCTGCCCACTGGCGTCTACCCGGCACGCAAGACGCAGGAGGCGATCGAGCTCATCCGCCGCGCCTACCCGAGCGTGCACGCGTGTGGCGACGCACTCTCTGGCGCGTTGATGAATGCCGGCCCGGTGATCCATCCGCCGCTGATGGTGATGAACGCGGCGCCGCTGCAGCACTTCGACCGTTGGGACATCCACGCCGAAGGCACGCAACCTGCGGTGCGCGCGGTGACGGACCGGCTCGATCTTGAACGCATCCAGGTGCGCGAGGCCTTTGGCTACGGCGCGCCGCACTATCCGCTTGCCGACCACTACGACAACGACCGCTGGATGTACGGCGACGCGCACAAGCAGCTCGTCAAGTCGGGCGACTGGCGCGAGCACATCGATCTCTACACGCACCGTTACGTCACCGAGGACACCGAGCTCGGCCTCGCGTTCCTCGCGTCGGCGGCGCGCTTCGCCGGGGTCGACGCGCCGGTCGCGCATGGCATCCTGGCGATCGTCGGCGGCTTCCTCGGGCGCGAGTTGCGCGAAGGACCGCGCAGCTTCGAGTCGCTGGGTCTGGCTGGCCTGGGCATGGACGCGCTGAAGCAGCAGTTGCACGATGGCCTCTGACGCCCTGGCGCCGCCGCGCTTCGCCGCCGTGGGTGCCGGGCGCATGGGGCGCGGCATCGCCATCGCCTTTGCCTACGCCGGCCACCGCATTGCGTTGGTCGATCTGCGCGTTCGCAGCGATCCGGCCTGGGAGGTGTTGCGCGCCGAGGCCTGCGCCGAGGTCGAGTCCAGCCTGGCCGCGCTTGCGCAACTCGGGGTGATGCGCCCCGACCAGGTGGGCGTGATCGCGGCGCGCGTCGAGCTCGTGCGCGTGACCGAGGCACCGCAGGCGCTGGCGCAGGCCGAGCTGGTGTTCGAAGGCGTGCCCGAAACGATCGCCGCGAAGCGCGAGGCGTTCGACTGCCTCAATGTGCATTGCCGCGACGATGCGATCCTGACCTCGACCACCAGCAGCATTCTCGTCACGCAGCTCGCGGCGCTGGTGCGCCGGCCCGAGCGCTTTCTGAACATGCACTGGCTGAACCCGGCCTACATCATCCCGGTCGTCGAGCTCAGCACCCACGCCGGCACCGATGCCGCAGTGCTCGAACGTACCAAGGCGCTGATGGAGAGCATCGGCAAGCTGCCGGTGGTCTGCGGTCCGACGCCCGGCTACATCGTGCCGCGCCTGCAGGCGCTGGTGATGAACGAGGCGGCGCGCATGATCGAAGAGGGCGCGGCCACCGCGGAGGAGATCGACAAGGCGACGCGCTACGGGCTGGGGCTGCGCTTTGCGGCGCTCGGGGTGGTCGAATTCATCGATTTCGGCGGCAGCGACATCCTGCACCACGCAAGCCGCGAGATGGCGCGGTCGATCGACGCTGCGCGCTACGCCGCGCCGGCCATTCTCGACCGCATGATGGCCGAGGGCCGACTCGGCCTGAAGAGCGGCAGCGGCTTCTACGATTACGAAGGCCGCGACGTGGCCGCATACCGGCGTGATGTGCTCGAACGCACGCTGGGCATGCTCAGGCACGCCGGCCTGTGGCGTGCGCCGGCCGACGCAACGCAGGACTGACCCGCCATGGCGCGTGCGACACCGGACTCGTTGCCTTGCTGCGGCGCCTGCCGTTCGGTTCGTTCGTCTTCTCGGCGCTGCGCACCATGAACCGTTGGCTTCGTTGGCGCGTACTTGCCGATCGACGAACGGGCGGCATGGCGCGGGGCGCCGTTGAGTGCGCGGCATGAAGGCGATACGCGTGCGCGCCTGGGGCGAGCCCCCGGCCCTGGAAGAGATCGCCACGCCAGTGCGGCGCACCGGTCACAGCCTGGTGCGGATGCAGGCGGCCACCGTCGGGCACATCGACCGCACGGTCTGGGGCGGCGCATTCCTGCGTCCGCCGCCTCTGCCTTACACGCCGGGGGTGGAGGCGGCCGGCGTGGTGGTCGCGAGTGACCGGTTCGACCCCGGCCAGCGTGTCTGGCTGCGCGGTGCCGGGCTGGGCACGCAGGTCGACGGCACCTGGTGCGAGTTGATCGACGCACCCGACGAGGCGCTCGGGCTGCTGCCGCCGCAGGTGGACGCGGCGCTCGGTTCGGCGTTCTTCTCGCCATGTACCTCGGCCTGGGTTGCGCTGCACCAGATTGCAAAGTTGCGCGCGGGCGAACACGTGCTCGTGAGCGGTGCGACCGGCGCGGTCGGCTCGATCGCGGTCCAGCTTGCGCTGCAGGCCGGGGCGCGGGTGACGGCCGCAGTCGGTGACGCGGCGCGCGCCGCCGATGTGCCTGCGGGCGCCGCGATCGTCGTGACGGATCCGGCCTCGC
>JBDSBD010000326.1:0-3831 GCA_039921765.1 Burkholderiaceae bacterium | reverse complement strand
GCCCTGCCATGGCCAGCTTCTTCATCGATCGTCCCATCTTCGCGTGGGTGATCGCCCTCTTCATCCTCGTGATGGGCGGTGTGGCGATCACGCAGCTGCCGGTGGCGCAGTACCCGCCGGTGGCGCCGCCGGCCATCGTGATCTCGGCAGCCTACCCCGGCGCTTCGGCGCAGACGCTGGAAGACAGCGTCATCAGCGTCATCGAGCGCGAGATGAACGGCTCGCCCGGGCTGATGTACATGGAGTCGGTGAGTCAGGCCAACGGCTCGGGCAGCATCACGATCAGCTTCGAGCCCGGCACCAACGCCGACCTGGCGCAGGTCGACGTGCAAAACCGCCTGGCACGCGCCACGCCGCGCCTGCCGGCCGCGGTCGCGCAGCAAGGCGTGCGCGTCGACAAGGCGCGCTCCAACTTCCTGCTGTTCACTATCCTGTCCAGCGACAACCCCGCGTTCGACCCGGTGGCACTCGGTGACTATGCGTCGCGCATCGTGCTGCCCGAGATCCAGCGCCTGCCCGGCGTCGGCCAGGCGCAGCTGTTCGGCACCGAACGCGCCATGCGCATCTGGATCGATCCGGCCAAGCTGCAGGGCTTCAACCTGTCGTCGAGCGACGTCGTGGCGGCCCTTCGCGCGCAGAATGCGCAGGTCTCGTCGGGCACGATCGGTGACCTGCCCAACCTGGCCGGCCAGGGTGTCGCGGCCACCGTGATCGTGAAGGGCCAGCTCGCCACGACGGCCGAGTTCGGCGATGTGGTGCTGCGTGCCAACGCCGACGGTTCGAGCGTGCGACTGCGCGAAGTGGCGCGCATCGAACTCGGGGCGCAGAGTTATGCGACCCAGGCGCGCCTGAATGGCAAGCCGTCCACCGGCATCGGCGTGCAGCTCTCGCCCACCGGCAACGCGCTCGCCACCGCGGCGGCCGTGCACAAGCGCATGGACGAGCTCTCCAAGGGCTTTCCGCAGGGCGTCAAGTACGCCATTCCCTACGACAGCTCGGCCTTCGTCAAGATCTCGATCACGCAGGTGGCGGTGACCTTGCTGGAGGCGGTGGCGCTGGTGTTCCTGGTGATGTTCCTGTTCCTGCAGAACATCCGCTACACGATCATTCCGACCATCGTGGTGCCGATTGCGCTGCTCGGCACCTTCGCGGTGTTGCTGGCGCTCGGCTTCTCGATCAACGTGCTGACGATGTTCGGCATGGTGCTGGTGATCGGCATCGTCGTCGACGACGCAATCGTCGTGGTCGAGAACGTCGAGCGCATCATGAGCGAGGAAGGGCTGCCGCCGCTGCAGGCCACGCGCAAGGCGATGGGGCAGATCTCGGGCGCCATCATCGGCGTCACGGTGGCGCTGATCTCGGTGTTCGTGCCGCTTGCCTTCTTTTCCGGCTCGGTCGGCAACATCTACCGCCAGTTCGCGGCCGTGATGGTGTCCTCGATCGCCTTCTCGGCGTTCATGGCGCTGTCGCTCACACCGGCGCTGTGCGCCACCTTGCTCCAACCCGTGCAGGCCGGCCACCACCATGAGAAGCGCGGCTTCTTCGGCTGGTTCAACCGCGGCTTCACGCGCACCGCCAAGAACTATGAGGGTTGGGTCGCGCGCATCCTGCGGCGCGCCGGGCGCTTCCTGATCATCTACGTGGCGATCATCGTCGGCGTCGGTTTCCTCTACACCCGGCTGCCGACGTCGTTCCTGCCGCAGGAGGACCAGGGCACGATGCTGGTCAACATCCAGCTGCCACCGGGCGCCACGCAGGAGCGCACGCTGGCGGTGGTGGAGCAGGTCGAGGACTACATGCTCAAGCAGCCCGAGGTCAAGAGCATGGTCGGCGTGGTCGGCTTCAGCTTCTCGGGCCAGGGCCAGAACGCCGCGCTCGCCTTCGTCACGCTCAAGCACTGGGACGAACGCCACGGCGCGGAGCACTCGGCGGAGGCCATCGCCGGGCGCGCCTTCGGCGGGCTGTCGGGCATCCGCGACGCGTTCATCTTCCCGCTCAGCCCGCCGCCGATTCCCGAGCTCGGGAACTCGTCGGGCTTCTCGTTCCGCCTCCAGGACCGCAGCGGCAACGGCCACGCCGCGTTGGTGGCGGCGCGCAACCAGCTGCTGGGCATGGCGTCGCAGAGCAAGGTGATCACCCAGGTCCGCCCGGACGGCCTGGAAGACGCGCCGCAGCTGCAGATCGACATCGATCGTGACAAGGCCAATGCGCTCGGCGTGGGTTTCGATGCCATCAACGCGGCGATCTCGACCGCGCTCGGCTCGACCTACGTGAACGACTTTCCGAACCAGGGTCGGCTGCAGCGCGTGGTGGTGCAGGCCGACGCGCCGGCGCGCATGCAGCCGCAGGATCTGCTGCGCCTGAATGCCACCAACAACAAGGGCCAGCCGGTGCCGCTATCGGCGTTCGCGTCGACACGCTGGGTCAGCGGCGCGATGCAGACCGTGCGCTACAACGGCTACCCGGCGATGCGCATCAGCGGCGGCGCTGCACCGGGCTACAGCACCGGAGCGGCGATGACCGAGATGGAACAGCTCGCGGCCAAGCTGCCGCCGGGCTTCGGCTTCGAATGGACCGGCCAGTCGCGTGAGGAAAAGCTCGCCGGCTCGCAGGCCTTCATCCTTTACGGCTTTGCGCTCCTCGCGGTGTTCCTGGCCCTGGCGGCGCTGTACGAAAGCTGGTCGATCCCGCTCTCGGTGATGCTGGTGGTGCCGCTCGGCGTGCTCGGCGTGTTGCTCGGCGTGAGTCTGCGTGGCTACTCGAACGACGTGTATTTTCAGGTCGCACTGATCACCATCATCGGCCTGTCGGCGAAGAACGCGATCCTGATCATCGAGTTCGCGAAAGATCTGCAGGCCCAGGGCAAGACCGCGGCCGAAGCGGCGCTGGCCGCCGCCCATCTGCGCTTTCGTCCGATCCTGATGACCTCGCTCGCGTTCATCCTGGGCGTGATGCCGATGGTGCTCAGCTCGGGTGCCGGCTCGTCGAGCCAGCGCGTGCTCGGCACCGGTGTGGTGGGCGGGATGATCACGTCGGTGAGCCTGGCGGTGTTCTTCGTACCGGTGTTCTTCGTGGTGGTGCGCCGCGTCTTCAAGGGCAGCGAACGTCAGCGCCGCAAGTACGCGCATCAGACCGAAGCCACCACGTCGGCCGGCGACGCGCCGACCGATGCCACCGACCAGGGAGCTCATTGATGTTGCGCTCTTCCCGTTTCGCACTCGGCGCGCGGTCGGCTGCCGGAGTTCGCGCCGTGCGAGGACCGGTGCACCGATCGCATTCCGCGCTCCGACTCGGCGCGCTGGCGACGCTGCTGGCGCTCGGCGGCTGCATGTCGCTGATCCCTGCCTACGAGCGGCCTGCCGCGCCGATTCCTGCCGCCTATCCGGTTGTTGATCCGGCGGCCTATCCGGCAGCGGCCGCGCCGGCTTCGGGCGCTGCGCTGGTACCCGCCGGTGTGGCCGCGGCCGACATCGAATGGCAGCGTTTCTTTGCCGACGCGCGGCTCGCGCGTCTGATCGAGATCGCGCTGGCGAACAACCGCGATCTGCGCGTCGCGGTGCTGGGCATCGAGCAGGCGCGCGCGCTCTACGACATCCGGCGCGCCGACCGGCTGCCGACCCTGAACGCGGGCCTGAGCGCGCAGCGTCAGGCGGCCGCCGGGGGGGTCGGCAACGTCTACGCGGCCGGCATCCTGACCACCAGCTTCGAGCTCGACTTTTTCGGCCGTGTCAGGAGCCTGAGCGAAGTCGCGCTCGCGCAATTCCTCGCCACCGAAGAGGCGCGCAAGACGGTGCAGATCACGCTGGTGGCCTCGGTCGCGAATGCCTACGT
>JBDSBD010000325.1:0-5923 GCA_039921765.1 Burkholderiaceae bacterium | reverse complement strand
GAGCGATGGCTTGAGTCCTGTCCACGCCGTCAAGGCCGTCCGATGGCGTGGACAGACCCCCGTTTCCCGAACCTGCGCCACGCGCGAGCCCATCATCCATCATGTCCTGCAGCACCTTCGGTCACTTGTTCCGTGTCACCAACTTCGGCGAGAGCCACGGGCCGGCGATCGGCTGCGTGATCGACGGCTGCCCGCCTGGCATGGGCTTGAGCGAGGCCGACATCCAACCCGAGCTCGACCGGCGCCGACCCGGCACGAGCCGCCACGTGACCCAGCGCAACGAGCTGGACGCGGTGGAAATCCTCTCCGGCGTCTTCGAGGGCGTCACCACCGGCACGCCGATCTGCCTGCTGATCCGCAACACCGACCAGCGCAGCCGTGACTACGGCAACATCCTCGACACCTTCCGCCCCGGCCACGCCGACTACAGCTATCTGCACAAGTACGGGGTGCGCGACCCGCGCGGCGGCGGGCGCGCGTCGGCGCGGCTGACCGCGCCGATGGTGGGTGCCGGCGCGGTGGCGCGAAAATGGCTGCGTGCAACCTACGGCACCACCTTCAGCGGCCACATGACCCAGATCGGTGAGATCGAGATTCCGTTCGAGGGCATGGAGCACGTGCCGGACAACCCGTTCTTTGCCGCCAACGCGAGCGATATCGCGCGCCTCGAGGCCTACATGGACGCACTGCGCAAGGCGGGTGACAGCTGCGGCGCGCGCATCGAGGTGGCCGCGCACCAGGTGCCGGTCGGCCTGGGTGAGCCGCTGTTCGACAAGCTCGACGCCGAGATCGCCTACGCGATGATGGGCATCAACGCGGTCAAGGGCGTCGAGATCGGCGCCGGGTTCAAAGCCGTGGCCCAGCGCGGCAGCACCCACGGCGACGAGCTGACGCCGCAAGGCTTTGCCAGCAACCACGCTGGCGGCATGCTCGGCGGCATCTCCACCGGCCAGGACATCACGGTGGGCCTTGCGATCAAGCCGACCAGCTCGATCCGCAGCCCGCGCCGCTCGATCGACCGCGCCGGCGCGCCCACCGTGGTCGAGACCCTCGGTCGCCACGACCCCTGCGTGGGCATCCGCGCCACGCCGATCGCCGAAGCCATGCTTGCGCTCGTGTTGATGGATCACGCGCTGCGCCAGCGCGCGCAGTGCGGCGACGTGGTGGTGGCCTCGCCGGCGATCCCGGGGCAGGCACCGGGCTGAACCCGCACGCACGATCTTGGCGCACGTCGCCACGATCGGGTGAGCCGGCTCGCACCTGCCGGCCGATGGGCTGAACCAGCCGCAAGCCGCAGCTTGCGTCGCCACCGGAGCCGCCACTCAGGGGCGACGCAGCGCGAGGGTCTCCCAGACCGCGACCAGCACCAGGATGGCCGCAGTCACGATGCCAAGCTGCAACGTGGAGAAGCCCTGCGCCTGGGCCACGGCAAACAGCGCGCCGAGTGCCAGCAAGCCGACGGAGTGGGAAAGCGGCGGTGTGCTGCGGTCGTAGCTGACCCATTTGAAGAGGGTGCAGCCCAGCAGGAACAGCGCCGGTCCGCCGATCACCGCGGCCATGGCGGCCGCACCGGCGTGACCGGGGTGGACCAGGACGATCTCGTCGGCGACTGCCGACACGATGATGCCGGCCACGATCGCGATGTGCAGGTACGAGTAGGCGACGCGTGCGACCCTCCCCGGGTCGACCGCCTTGGCCATCTGACGGGCTGCGTGTTCCGCGCCTTCATGAAAGTAGATCCACCACATCGCCACGGTGGCGAAGAACGCGCTTGCCAAGCCAGCGGCGCCCCGCGCGGTGAAGGGTTCTGCGGCAAAGGTCGCGCCGGTGATCAGCAACGATTCGCCGAGCGCGATGATGACGAACAAGGCACAGCGCTCGGCCATGTGGGCGCCGTCGACGACCCATTCGGTCGTCTTCGATCGTCCCAGCCCGGGGGTCCAGAACAGGAGCCACGGACTGATGAATTCGATGCCGATGGCGGCCATCCACCAGACCAGGCGTTGCTCGGGTCCGGCCAAGGCACCCGCAAACCAGAGCGGGGCCGGCACCACCACCCAGAAGAGGTTTCGCCGGAAGTTCTGGCGTCGATTCGGGGCCTCGTCACGAGCCGCCCCCAGGACGAAGCTGCAGCGAAGGGTGTGCATCAGCACGTAGCCGATCGCGAAGGACGAGGCACCTCCGTTGAAGGCCGACGGAATCGACGTGCTCACGACGAGGCCCAGCAGCATGAGCGCGAACAACAGCAGGCGCACCGGGATGCGTTCCGGGTCCAGCACGTTGGTGGCCCAGGCGGTGTAGCTCCACAGGCTCCAGACCGCCAGCAACAGCATGACGGTCTGCACTGCGCCGAGAGGCGTGAGCCTGGCGAGCAGTGAATGCGAGAGCTGGGTGATGGCGAAGACGAAGACCAGGTCGAAGAACAGCTCGACCATGCTGACTTTCGCCGCCCGATGATCATCGGCGTGGCGGAACAGGGAACGGGTACGCGAGGTGGAATGTGGCATGGCTTCGGGTTCTGCAACACCCGGTGTTCAAGGACCGGATCGCTGCTGCGGCAGCGCGACATGCTATGCCTTGGGCCGCCGTGGCGCCATGCGGTCACCGACGGGAAGGCGTGCTGACGCCGCAGCTTGCACCGACCCGCCGCGTCGGCTGCGGCGCGGCCATCGCCCTGCGCGGTCGTGGAGCGGCTGGCGGTGGGGTGTTTGTTGGGTGCGTGCAGAATCGCCTGCCAACCCGCGATCCAGGCGCGGACTTTCGACGATCGCTGAGGGTACTTCGATGATTCTCCTGCGCAGATTCGTGTCCGGCATCACGTTGCTCGGCATCGCCGTGTTTGCAGCGGCCGGCTGCGCGGCCAGCCCGCCGTGCGACCAGAGACTGGCCGCATCGCCGCAGTTCTCGACAAGCGGCTGTGTCTTCCAGAACCTGCAGAACCCGCAGGCGAGGCCTTCGCAACCGGCGTGGAAGATCTGGACCCGGTGGCTGACGCCGTCCGAGGCGGGCACCACCCCGATCGATCCGATCCCGGTGCGCCGGCTCTCGCGAGCCGCGCTCGACGCGCTCGACGGGTCCGCCAACCACGTCATCCGGCTCGGACATTCGTCGCTTCTGCTCAAGCTGCAAGGCAAGTATTGGCTCGTCGATCCGGTCTTCGGTGAACGCGTCTCGCCGGTCAGCTTCGCCGGCCCGAAACGGTTTCACCAACCGCCGCTCGCGCTCGCCGACCTGCCGCCAATCGAGGGCCTGATCCTCTCGCACGACCACTACGACCATCTCGACCGGCCCACCATCGAATTCCTGAACGGGCGCGTGCAACGCTATTTCGTGCCGCTCGGCGTCGGCGCCCGTTTGCAGGACATGGGTGTCGAGGCGAGTCGCATCGAGGAGTTCGATTGGTGGCAACACGGCAGCCATGCCGGTGTGGAGCTCACCGCCGCACCGGCGCAGCACTTCTCGGGACGCACACTGACCGATCGAAACAGCACGCTGTGGGCCAGCTGGATCATCCAGAGTGGCGGCCAGAGAATCTTCTACAGTGGTGACTCGGGCTACTTCCCCGGCTTCAAGCAGATCGGCGAACGCTTTGGCGGCTTCGATCTCGCGTTGATGGAGAACGGTGCCTACGACAACTACTGGCCCTCGGTGCACATGAGCCCCGAGGAAACCGTGCAGGCCTTCCAGGATCTGCGTGGCGGTGTGCTTTGCGTCGTGCACAACAGCACCTTCAGCCTTGCGTTCCACACCTGGCAGGATCCACTCGCGCGCGTCGCCGCGTTGGCCCGGGCCAAGGGATTGGCGCTGGCCACACCCGAGATCGGCGAAGTGCTGACCATCGGACAGCCGCGCACCAATGTACTGTGGTGGAAAGGGCTGAAGTAGCTGGCGCGCTCAGACGCGAGCCCGGTCGCAGCGCGCTCCGAGGCGACCGGCCGGCTCGATCTCGAGGGCGCGGCTGCCGTGCACCGCCAGGACCTGCACCGCGCACCGGGCTGGCGCGTCGGGCCGCGGGCGCAGTCGCGCGACTTTCGAAGACTGATGGATGGCAGGATCGTTGCCCTTGACATGCAGGTAAACGATTGCATATAGTTCAGCACCTCCTGGATATCGGCAACGTTCATCAAAGCGTCGGCTGACGTCAGGAGGTGCCTGCCATGAAAACCCACGCAGTCGCGTCACTGCACCCATGAGGAGAAATCGAGATGGATATCCTGCACAGAGTGGGTATCAGATCGTCCCTGGATGAGGTCTACAAGGCACTGACCACGCGCGCGGGCCTGGCCGGCTGGTGGACGACCGACACGCAAGGGGAAAACCGGGTCGGCGAAGTGCTCCGGTTCCGCTTCAGCGTCGACGGCGCCGAGATCGGCGGTTTTGACATCAAGGTCCTCGAGCTCCACCCGGCGACGCAGGTGCTGTGGCAAGTGGTCGACGGGCCCGCCGAATGGATCGACACCCGGATCCGTTGGGAGCTCAGACAGGAGGGCGACTATTGCATCGTCCTCTTCAAACACCAGGGTTGGAAGGAGCCGGTGGAGTTCATGCACCATTGCAGCACCAAGTGGGCGATCTTCCTGATGAGTCTGAAGTCGCTGGTGGAAAGCGGGAAGGGCGCCCCGAGCCCTGACGACATCAAGATCGGCGACTGGCACTGAAGTGCCGCCCTTGGACATCGACAAGGTCTTCAAGGCGCTGGCCGATCCGACCCGCAGGCACCTGCTCGACCTGCTGCATCGCGAGAACGGCCAGACGTTGACGGCACTCTGCGGACACATGGACATGACCCGCCAGGCCGTGACACAGCACTTGCAACAGCTGGCGGACGCAAACCTCGTCGCCGTCGTCTGGCAGGGCCGGGAAAAGCTCCATTACCTGAACCCGGTGCCGCTGCACGAGATCCACGCGCGCTGGATCGAAAAGTTCGAGCACAACCGCCTTGGCGCATTGCGCAACCTCAAGAAGAGACTGGAGAACGAGGATGACAAAGAAGCCTGACTACGTGTACGTGACCTACATCGCGACGACGTCGGAGAAGGTATGGCGGGCGTTGATCGATACCGACCTGATGCGCGAGTGGTGGGTCGATCCGGTGGCCGGCTGTGCCCGTGTGAACGTCTCGGATTGGAAGCCCGGCTCTCGCTGGGAGCACACCCGCGCCGACGGCACGGGCACGGTCGACATCGTCGGCAAGGTCATCGAGAGCACGCCTCCACACCGCTTGGTGTTCACCTGGGCTCGGCCGGATGAAGCCGAGGACGAGTCAAGGCACTCGCGCGTCGCGTTCGACATCGAACCGTATGGTGACGGGCTCATTCGGCTGACGGTCACGCATGCCGACCTCGCGCGCGACCCCCGGATGCTCGAGGGCATTTCGGGTGGCTGGCCGAAGATCCTCTCGAATCTCAAGACGTTTCTCGAGACGGGTCGCGCGCTCCCGCGGGCACCGGCACGTCCGTAGCGAGCACAGCGAGGCCGCGGACCGGTCCGAGCGCGGCGCGCTCCGCAGGCCTCGACCGGTTCGGCGTCACCCGGTGACCGTTCGCTGCGCAGCGGTACAAGCCGGGAGCGTGGTGCGGCGCTCCCTTCGCGATCCCGCCGTGCTGAAGCTGCCCCCGACCACGTGTTCAACCGGGCCGTGCAACACCGGGTGACCGTCGACACGGGGGAGCCCATGGTCCCGACGCCAGAGCAGTCGGGGCGGCAGCACCCGTCGACGCCCGCCGGGTGCTGCGACCTTGACCTGCAACCAGCGCCCGAAGGGATCCGGGCGGCGGTCAACGGAAAGGCCGCGGCGCCGACGCATGGCATTTCGTGCCGCTGTCAACCACGGACCACCTGCAAGGTTTGCAGTTGTTCTCCTACAGCCGCAGCGCGGTCGGGGCCCTATAAGGAAGTTGGGCCACCAGAGCGTTTCATGACG
>JBDSBD010000324.1:0-3041 GCA_039921765.1 Burkholderiaceae bacterium | reverse complement strand
TCTGGCTCGACATGGGGGTCGACGGTTTCCGGCTCGATGCGATTCCGTATCTCGTCGAGCGTGACGGCACCAACAACGAGAACCTGCACGAGACGCACGCCGTCATCAAGCAGTTGCGCGCGGCCTCCGCGTGATCACCGAGCTGGTGATCAACCACACCTCGGACCAGCATCCGTGGTTCCAGCGTGCCCGGACCGCACCGCTCGGCTCGCCGGACCGTGACTTCTACGTCTGGAGCGACGATCCCAACCGGTACGCCGAGGCGCGGATCATCTTCACCGACACCGAGACGTCCAACTGGACCTGGGACCCGATGGCCAAGGCCTATTTCTGGCATCGCTTCTTCGGTCACCAGCCCGATCTGAATTTCGACAATCCGCTGGTGATGGAGGCCATTCTCAAGACAATGCGCTTCTGGCTCGACATGGGGGTCGACGGTTTCCGGCTCGATGCGATTCCGTATCTCGTCGAGCGTGACGGCACCAACAACGAGAACCTGCCCGAGACCCACGTCGTCATCAAGAAGATACGCGCGGCGCTCGACCGCCATTACGAGGGGAAGGTGCTGCTGGCGGAGGCCAACCAGTGGCCCGAGGACGTGCGCGACTATTTCGGCGATGGCGACGAATGCCACGCCGCGTACCATTTCCCGCTGATGCCGCGCATGTACATGGCGATCGCGCAGGAAGACCGCTTTCCCGTCACCGAGATCATGGCGCAGACCCCGGACATTCCGGAGAACTGCCAGTGGGCGATCTTCCTGCGCAACCACGACGAGCTCACGCTCGAGATGGTGACCAGCAAGGAGCGCGACTACATGTACAGCACGTACGCGGCCGACCCGCGTGCGCGCATCAATCTCGGCATCCGCCGGCGCCTCGCGCCGCTGATGGAAAACGACATCGACCGCATCAAGCTGATGAACGCGCTGCTGCTGTCGATGCGCGGCTCGCCCATCATCTACTACGGGGACGAGCTCGGCATGGGCGACAACGTCTTCATCGGCGACCGCAACGGCGTGCGCACGCCGATGCAATGGAGCCCCGACCGCAACGCCGGCTTCTCGCGCGCCGATCCGCAGCGCCTGTATCTGCCGCCGATCATGGATGCGGTCTATGGTTATCAGGCGGTGAACGTCGAGGCGCAGATGCGCGATCCGTCGTCGCTGCTGGCCTGGATGCGGCGCATGCTGGCGGTGCGCCAGGCGAGCCAGGCCTTCGGGCGCGGTGAATTGCTGTTCCTGCGTCCGGGCAACCGCAAGATCCTTGCCTATCTGCGGGTGCTGGGCGACGAGGCGGTGCTGTGCGTGTTCAACCTCAGCCGATCGGCGCAGCCGGTCGAGCTCGACCTGGCATCCTTCAAGGGCCGCGTGCCGGTGGAAGTGCTGGGCCGCACGGCCTTTCCGCCCATCGGCGACCTGCCCTACCTGCTGACCATTCCTGCCCACGGCTTTTACTGGTTCCGCCTCGCCAGCGATGTGGGGGTGCCGAGCTGGCACAGCGAAGTGACGGCGCAAGACGATCGCCCGGTGGTGGTGCTGTTCGACGGCTGGCTCAGTCTGTTCCGCGAACACGTGGTGCCGTGGCGCATCGGCATGGCGGTGAAGACGCGCGCGCAGTTCGAGACCGACACCTTGCCGCGCTACATGGAAGCGCAGCGTTGGTACGGTGCGAAGGACGAGTCGATCAAGCGTGCACGCATCGTCGACCACGCCGTGTGGGAGCAGGGCCGCCGCCAGTGGCTGCTGCCGCTGGTGGAGATTGACGGTCCCGCCGAGGCCTTGAGCTACTTCGTGCCGCTGGCGATGGCGTGGGAAGACGAAGACGAGGAACTCATGCGCGCCGTGGCTGCCTCGACCGTGGCGCGCATCCGCCAGCAGGCCAATGTGGGCGTGATGGGCGATGCGTATCGCGACGCGGGGTTTTGCCGCGCCGTGATGGCCGCGATGGCGGCGGGCACGCAGGTGCCCACCGAACGCGGCCGGCTCGAGTTCCGCGCCACGGCGGCCTTCGCCTCGGTGGTCGACGCCGACCTTGCGACTCTCGTCGTCAGCAAGCCCAACGCGCAGAGCAGCAACACCATCGTCACGCTCGGTGATCGCGTGTTCCTGAAGGGCTACCGACGGCTGCGCAGCGGCGTGAATCCTGAGTACGAAGTCGGTCGCTTTCTCACCGAGGTGGCGCACTTCCCGAACTGTGTGCCGGTGGCCGGTGTGGTGGAGTACGCGGCCCTCGACGGCCCGACCATGACGCTGGCCCTCGTGCAGGGCTACGTGCCCAACCAGGGCGACGGCTGGCGCTATGCGACCGACCATCTCAAGCGGTTTCTGGAGCTGCGGCGCACCAGCACCGAAGATGTGCCGCCCGACGTGCACGGCGCGCATCTCGCGCTGATCGAGACGCTGGGCCTGCGCACGGCCGAGCTGCATCTCGCGCTCGCGCAGCACACCGGCCACGTGGCCTTCGATCCCGAGCCGCTGAGCGGCGACGATGTGGCGGCCGACGTGCAACGGGTCGTGGAGTTCGCGCGCGCGGTGCTGCAGGAACTGAAGGCGCAGTTTGCTCGATTGCCCGCGACTGCCGTCGACGAGGCACGAACCGTGCTCGATGCGGGCGCGCGCATCGAGCAGCGCATCCAGGATCTCGGCCGCGAGGTGCCTCCCGGGCAGGGTCTGCGCATACGCACGCACGGCGACTACCACCTCGCGCAGGTGCTGCTGGCGAAGTCCGATTTCGTCATCACCGACTTCGAGGGTGAACCGGGTCGCAGCTTCGAGGAGCGGCGCGCCAAGCGCTCGCCGCTGCGCGACGTCGCCGGCATGCTGCGATCGTTCGGCTATGCCGCGTTCGACGCGCTGCGCGACGTCGCCACCGGTGCCGACGAATCGACCGCGCTCGGCCCGCTTGCCGCCGAGTGGGAGCGGCAATCGCGCGAGGCCTTCCTGCGCGGCTACGACGCCCGGGCGCACGGCGCCGGCCTGTACGGAGCGGCCGAGCCCGGGCGTGGACTGCTCGGGCTGTTCGAACTGGAAAAGGCCCTGT
>JBDSBD010000323.1:0-6115 GCA_039921765.1 Burkholderiaceae bacterium | reverse complement strand
TTCAGGCGCTGCGCGTGCAGGTGTCGCTGCAGTGGCGCATCAACCAGCGCGAACGCGGCCAGCACCAGCAGCAACAGGATCATGCCGATCAGGACGGTGTGCGCGGCCTGGCCGATCGCCGCCGGCAGCGCCAGCGCGGTCAGTCCGGCCAGCGCGTCGATATTGCTCTTCAGGTACAGCCCGCCGATGGTGCCGAGGATCAGTGCCAGCGCACAGCTCTTGAGCGTGTCGATCAGACGGTCCTTGGATACCATCTTGACCAGCCCGGTGAACGGATTGAGCTTGGCGAACTTGGGCTCCATCGCCTTCCAGCTCCAGTTCCAGCCGCCCACGCCCACGCCACTGGCCACTCCCGCCAACGCCACCAGCGACGCGAACGGCAACGCCACCGACAGCATCACCCAGGTCAGGTCGCCCAGGCGTTCGGTCATCGCGCCGGGGTTGTGCGCCGCGACGCTGTCGAACTGCAGCGCCCGCGTCAGCATCTGCTGCAGCCGCGCGGTCACCCAGGGTGCGAGCGCGACCAGCCCGGTGCCGCCGGCCGCGAGCGCGGCAAAGTGGCCAAGGTCACGCGATCGCGCCACCTGGCCATCGGTGCGGGCCTTGTCGAGCTTGCGCTGCGAAGCGGGAAGGGTGCGGTCTTGTGCGTCTTGGTCGGCCATGGGAGGGCGCCGCATTCAGGAGAATGAGGCACCTGACCATTGTTCCGAGCGCGTGCGAGAACTTGAGGCGGAAAAGCGCCACGAACGCAGCGCTATTTCGCGCCCATCCCCCTGCCACACCGACCCAGAGATTCCGGGACAAGGAAGCGCGTCGTCGGCCCGGTGGCGGCAATGCCGATGCTCGCGATACCGGGAGATCTCGCCGCGCCTTGCGCCCTGTCCTCAGCCCGGGCCGATCGCTTTCGCCCTGCTTCGAAGCCGCTGCGCCGGCGCCCTAAAACCCCAGGCTCGCCAGCAGCTCGTCGACCTCGCCCTGATCGGCCACGACGTCACTGCGCCCGCGCGGGTCCACGACCGGGCCGTCGAGCGCCGCTGCCTCGGTCGCCTGCTCCGGCGCAGCCGCCTGCACCAGCAGCTTGACCAGGCTGTCCTCGAGGTCGGCGGCAAGCGCCACCACCTTGGCGACCACCTGGCCGGTCAGGTCATGAAAGTCCTGCGCCATCATGATGTCGGTCAGGTGCCCATCGATGCGGCCGGTGGCGGCCTCGACGTCGCCGACGAAGTTCAGCACCGCGCCGCTGGCCACGGCCTTGACCGGATCCTCGAGGACGGCCTGCGCGATGCGCCGCGTTTCGCTCGCGATCAGCGCGTGCTCGGCCTTGGCCTGATCGACCGAATTGAGCACCTTGTCGGCGGCCTCGCCCGTTTTCTGCGCGATGTAGCCCAGACGGCTGCGGGCGTCGGGCAGGCCTTTGGCGGCACGCTGCAGGCGCGGCATCACGCCGAGCTGGGCGAGCGTGTCGTGCAACTGGCGCGTGATCAGCCCGAGCTGACGGAACACCTCGTCCGACGCGTTTGCAGCGGACTGCGGCGCCAGGGTTTCCAGATCGTTCATCTTCATCCGATGCGCCTTCTTGTTCTTGATCTGCGGTCTCGACCGCCTGGCACTGGGCAGCGTCGCCACGCGGCTTGCACTTCGTTCCGGCGGTTCAGGCCGTGCTCGCGATCCGTTGCAGGATCTTCTGGACCTTTTCCTCGAGTGTGGCCTTCGTGAACGGCTTGACGATGTAGCCAGCGGCGCCGTCCTGCGCCGCGCGCACGATGTCTTCCTTGCGCGCCTCGGCCGTGACCATCAACACCGGCAGGTGCTTGAGCGCGTCATCCTTCTTGATCTCGGCCAGCAGCTCGAAACCGTTCATGACCGGCATGTTGATGTCGCTGACGACGAAATCGAACCGGGCATTCTTCAGCATCCTGAGCGCAACGGCACCGTCCTCGGCCTCCTCGGCGTTCTGGTAGCCGATCTCCTTCAACAGGCCGCGCACGATGCGGCGCATGGTCGAGAAGTCATCGACGATCAGGAACTTCATCTCACTGGGGGTACTCATCGCGATCCTCGATATCGGGCCGGGCACTTCAAGAACGGATCAGGCCCTGGCCGAGTTATCGGCCAGAGATCGGCAAAATTGAGGCCAGCGGCACCGGGACCGGTGCCGGGACGGCCGCGTCAAGCGTGTCGGGCGGCTTGTCATCGTCGGCCGCGATGTTCAGCAGACGCCGCTCGGCCTCGCGATTCATCACGATGATGCTGATGCGCCGGTTCACCGCCCCCTGGGGTTCGGCGCCGTCGAACGGCACGCTCGAGGCCAGGCCCTGGACGCGCAGCATGCGGTCCTCGGGCAGGCCCCCGGCCACGAGTTCCCGCCTCGATGCGTTGGCGCGGTCGCTGGAGAGCTCCCAGTTGCTGTAGCCACGCTCGCCGCCGCCATAGGGCTGCGAATCCGTGTGACCCTCCAGGGTGATCCGGTTCGGCACCTCGGAAAGCACCGTGGCGATCTCGCGCAGCAGGTCGCGCATGTACGGTTTGACGAGCGCGCTGCCGCTGTCGAACATCGCGCGGTTCTGCTCATCGACGATCTGGATGCGCAGCCCGTCGGGTGTCATGTCCAGACGAATCTGCGATTTGAGCGCGGCCAGCTTCACGTTGGCAGCGAGCACGCTCTCGACGCGTTGCTTGAGCGACTCCAGGCGCTCGGCCTCGGCGCGGCGCTGCTCCGCACGCAAGGCCTTGAGCTGCACCGTCTTGCGCGGTGCCTCGATGTCGCCCCGCTTCACCTGGCCCTCGCTGCGCGACAGGTCGGTGCCGCCGCCTCGGATCACATGCGAGGCGTCGCCCGAGCCGGTGCCGCCACCGAGCATCGAGACCTTCAGCGGCGCGTTGAAGTAATCGGCGATGCCCTTGCGATCGCCCTCGGTGGTGGAGCCAAGCAACCACATCAGCAGGAAGAACGCCATCATCGCGGTCACGAAGTCGGCGTAGGCAATCTTCCATGCGCCGCCGTGGTGGCCGTGGCCGCCCTTGCGCACCCGCTTGATGATGATGGGCTGGAGTTTCTTTGAATCACCCGACATGGTGCAGATCCTCGGCCATCAGGCCTTGCGGCCCTTGACGTGGCTCTCGAGCTCGGCGAACGTGGGCCGGTCGCCCGAGTACAGCACCTTGCGGCCGAACTCGACCGCGACCTGCGGCGCATACCCCTGCATGCTCGCCAGCAGCGTGGTCTTGATGCATTGCAGCTCCTTCGCGTCCTCGTCGACGCGCTGCTCGAGCAGGCCGCCGATCGGCTCGACCACCGCGTACGCGAGCAGGATGCCCAGAAAGGTGCCGACCAGCGCCGAGCCGATCATGCCGCCCAGGATGGCGGGCGGCTGGCCGACCGAACCCATCGTGTTCACCACGCCGAGCACCGCCGCGATGATGCCGAACGCCGGCAGCGCGCCAGCCAGCCGCGCCAGCGCCTGAACCGGACCGTGGGCCTCGTCGTGGTGGGTCTCGATCTCGCTGTCCATCAGGCTTTCGATCTCGTGTGCGTTCAGGTTGCCCGACACCATCATGCGCAGGTAGTCGGTGATGAACGTCACGACGTGATGGTCCGAGCCGACCGTGGCGTACTTCTGGAACAACGCCGAGCTCTCCGGCTCGTCCACGTCCTTCTCGATCGCCATCAGCCCTTCCTTGCGGGCCTTTTGCAAGATGTCGTAGAGCAACGCCATCAGCTCCATGTAGCGCGCCTTCGAATACTTGGAGCTCTTCAGCAGCTTGGGCAGCGCGGCCAGCGTGGCCTTCAGCACCTTTGGTTGGTTGTTCACCGCAAAGGCGCCGAGCGCACCGCCCAGGATCGCCATCATTTCGGTGGGCAGCGCGTGCGCGATCACCAGGATGTTGCCACCATGGATGATGTAGGCGCCGAATATGCAACCGAGCGCTACGCCATAACCGATGAGAACGAGCATGGTGGTTTTGTCTGCTGAAACCTTGCCCCGTCTCGCAGGGCGCGACACGGTGATGCCGGGTTATCGGCGCGACGGCCTTCCACTTGAGCAGACGAGACACGGTCCGATCATCGATCGCTGCCACAGCGCGCCGAGGCTCGGCCACCCCATGGGCCGCAGGTGTCCAAAAAAAACGGACTCCGGCTGGAGTCCGCTTCGAAGACACACACGGGGAATGTGCCAGGAGGAGACAAGAACGATCGGAAAGCCCGACCGTTCACCCACGCTATCGACCGGTGTGCGGCGAACTTGAGGCGCGCCGCGTGGAAACGGATGGGAACGTGATCAATGCACGGGCACGCCCGCCGTGGCGCCTGCGCCCGCAGCGCGGCCACGCGGCACGTGGATGCCTTGCGCGGTGCCGGCCTTGGCGGACGGCATCTTGATGCCCCCCGCAGCGCGGCCCTTGCCGGCGCGCGCCGGCGGGCAGCACAGCCCGCACACATAGTGCTTGGCGATTTCGTGCGGGTGGCTCACGAAGTGGCCGCCGCAACGCGAGCATTGGGTCATCGTCAGCATGCCGTTGTCGATGAACTTGACGAGCCGCCAGGCGCGCGTGACCGACAGCAGCGCCTCCAGGCCCTGCGCGGTGGTCTGTTCCAGATAGAGCTGGTAGGCCTTGATGACGGTGTCGATCTCGTCCATCTCGGCCACCTTGTTCAGGTACTCGTGGATGTTGAGAAACAGCGACGCATGAATATTGGGCTGCCAGGTCATGAACCAATCGGTCGAGAACGGCAACTGGCCCTTGCTCGGCGACTTGCCCGCCACTTCCTTGTACAGGCGCAGCAGCCGCTCGTACGACAGGTCGGTTTCCGACTCGAGCACCTGCAGCCGCGCCCCCAGGTGGATGAGCGAAACCGCGCGGTTGATCTGCCTGGCTTCGGTGAGGATGCTCTTGGTGCGCATGGGAAGTCTCCTGCCGTATCTTGTTGTGTGATGAAGGCGTGCCGGCTCAGGCCGCCTCTTGATGGCGCCCGGCCATCAGGATGCTGGCGTGCAGGCGCGAGGTGGTGTCGTTGGCCGCGGCCTTGCCGTGGTTGGTGAGCAGGCTCCAGACCAGGTCGTCGTCCATGCGGAACTTGCACAGCAAGGTGTTGCCCGCGGCGATCTTCATCATCTGTGCCGGCGTCAACAGCGCGATCAGCGCGGCGCTCTCCTCGCTCACGCCCAGGCGGTAGAGCGCCTGCTCGCGGTCGGCACGGATCAGGCTTTGCGCCAGCATCAGGTACGACAGGTTGGCTTCGCGGATTTCGGTGAGGATCTGGTCTGCGTTCATGGTCTTGGCTCCGGTGTGGGTCTTGTCGGGGTGGGTCTGAAACCCCGCGTTGCTCTGGGTATCAACGTGCAACGGATTCTGAAGACCGGAGATGGGTGGCGGCATCAGGCCATCTCTGCGACTTGAGTCCCTGTTCTTCGGTGCGGCGTGTCAGGCAAATTCCTACACCGGGTCGGACCGCGCGGTCGGGCACCGGCCCCGGCGCCACGAAGATGGCGGCCGAAGCCGGCGCATTTCGCCGCACCGGCACGCGACCCGGCTTCCTACACTGCCCCGCGGGCTTGACACGGGCCGTCCCTTCCGGGCGCTGCAGCGTGCTCGTCAGCCGCGAAACGCGAGGCAACAAGATGGACTGTCTGATCGTTGGAGCCGGGTTCGCCGGCGCCGTATGCGCGAGAGAGCTGGCCGACGCCGGCCAGCGGGTCGTCGTGATCGACAAGCGGCCCCACATCGCGGGCAACGCCTACGACCACATCGATGCACACGGCGTGCAGGTGCACCGCTACGGCCCGCACATCTTCCACACCAACAGCGACAAGGTGTTCGAGTACCTGTCGCGCTTCACCGCGTGGCGCCCCTACGACCACCGCGTGCTCGCGGTGGTCGACGCACGCGATGGCAAGGCCTTCCCGCTGCCGATCAACCGCACCACGATCAACAAGCTCTACGGCCTGTCGCTCGATGAGACCGGCATCGCCGCCTTCCTGGACCGCGTGCGCGAGCCGCGCGAGCCGATCCGCACCTCCGAGGACGCGGTGCTGAATTCCGTCGGCCCCGACCTGTGCCAGAAGTTCTTCCGCGGCTACACGCGCAAGCAATGGGGGCTGGACCTGTCGCAGCT
>JBDSBD010000322.1:0-7548 GCA_039921765.1 Burkholderiaceae bacterium | reverse complement strand
ACCTCGCTTCGATCGCGTTGGCAGACAGCCAGGCGCGGGCGCGCTTGACCGTGTCGCAGTTCGGGATGCCGTAGAGCGTGATCGTCCTGACGGGCTGGCTCATCGCGTGTTCATCCCGTTTTCTAGTCGCGGGTGTTCGGGCCATCGCAGGCCGGGTCCGGGCCGTTGCCGGTGTCGGTCACCCGTCCGGCCTGATTGATCGAGACCTGGAACCAGACACAATCCCCCTCGAAATAGCGGTAGTTCCAGACTTCCAGCTTCTGCCACGCCAACCACATCAGGTTGGCCGGACGGCCGAGGCGTGAGCGCACTTCAGCGCCGCTCATCCCCGGAACGATCTTGGCGAAGTGAGCCTCGTCCAAGACCTGATCCGACGCGGTCAGGATGCCTTTCGAATCGAAGTCGAGCATGTAGGTCAGCTTGCCGAACGAGCCTTGCGCGAACTCGAGGCGCGTGCCGCCATCGGGCAGCGGGTACTCGCCAGTCGGCGCAAAGATACGTGCGCGCACCGTGTCGATCGGCGTGCCCAGGGGCACGGCGCCTGGCGACCAGGACGCGCAGCCTCCTGACGACAATGCACCAATCAGCCCAATGACGGCGAGCCAGCGATGCTGGACGAAGTATGAAGTCGCAACCATGACGCGTTCCTCGAACCGATGCGGCGGCTATTTTGACCTTGCTGCCCTGGACAGAGTTTCCTCGAAACGACCCGGATCCTCAAACAGGACCACCGGCAAGCCGCCGACACCCCGACCGCGCGCAGACCGATGATCCGTGGGTGTACGAGCATCGGGTCGCCGGGCCGAAGACCGGGGCTGGCCAGGCCACGAGGTCACCCTGCTTGAATGCTCCCTAGAATCGATCCAGCCTGCCCGCACCACCACTTCGACCCGTCGCGCCATGACCTCTCTGCTGCCCTACGTGCAAAGCCTGGATCACGGCATCCACGTGATCGACACCGGCTTTCACCGCCCGAAGTTCGACGCGAGCTATCTGATCGTCGAGCGCGGCCGCGCCGCCTTCGTCGACACCGGCACCAACCATTCGGTGCCGCGCCTGCTGGCTGCGCTCGACGCGCAGGGCCTGGCACGCGATGCGGTCGACTTCGTGATCGCGACCCACGTCCACCTCGACCACGCCGGCGGCGTCGGCCTGCTGATGCGCGAGCTTCCCGCCGCCACCCTGGTCGCGCACCCACGAGGCGCGCCGCACCTGATCGATCCGCAGCGACTGATGGACGGCGCGCGCGCGGTCTACGGTGCCGACGAGGTGGCGCGCTCGTACGGTGACGTGATCGGCGTGCCGGCCGAGCGCGTGCTGCGCACGGCCGACGGCTTCGAGCTCGACTTTGCCGGCCGGCCGCTCACCTTTCTCGACACCCCCGGCCACGCGCGCCACCACCACTGCATCTGGGACGCGCGCAGCCGCGGCTTCTTCACCGGCGACACCTTCGGCATCTCGTACCGCGAGTTCGATACGGCGCATGGGCCCTGGCTGCTGCCGACCACCACGCCGGTGCAGTTCGAGCCGGATGCGCTGCGCCGCTCGGTCGAGCGCCTGCTTGCCTACCGACCCGACACGATGTATCTGACGCACTACGGCCCGGTACGCGAGGCGCCACGGCTCGCCGCGCTGCTGCTCGGGCAGATGGACGCGATGGTTGAACTCGCTCTCCGCTTGCCAGCCAACGAGGCGCGCCACGCCGCACTGAAGCGAGGCTTCAGCGACATCCACCACACCAGCCTGCGCGCACACGGTTGCACGTTGAGCAAGGAGCAAATTGACGAGTTGCTGGCGCTCGACCTCGAACTGAACGCGCAGGGCATGGCGGTGTGGCTGGACCGCAGGGCACGATGAACGCGGTGCACTTCCACCTCGAAGGGCAGGTCGCGATCGTGACTGGCGCAGCGCAAGGCATCGGTGCGGCCTGCGTCGAGCGGCTGGCACGCGACGGCGCCGCGGTCGCGCTGTGGGACATCGATGACGTGCTGGGGAGCGCGCTCGCCCGCCGGCTGGAGGCGGCCGGGCAACGCGCGATCTACCGGCACTGCGACGTCGCGAACCGGGCCGAGGTCGACGCCGCGCTGACCGCGACGCTGGCCGCATTCGGCCGGGTCGACGCGCTGGTCAACAACGCCGGCATCTTCAAGGCGGCCGAGTTCCTCGACATCACCGAGGCCGACTGGGACGCGGTGCTGAACGTCAACCTCAAGGGTGCGTTTCTGGTCGGCCAGGCCGTGGCGCGCGCGATGGCCGCGGCCAACGGCGGCGCGATCGTCAACCTGAGTTCGGTCAACGGCGTGATGGCGATCCCGACGATCGCCAGCTACAACGTCAGCAAGGGTGGCATCGACCAGCTCACGCGCGCGATGGCGTTGGCGCTCGCAGGAAACAACATCCGCGTCAATGCGGTTGCGCCCGGCACGATCGCCACCGAGCTCGCGAAGAACGCGGTCCTCGTCAGCGAAGCGGCAAAGGCCCGCATCATGAGCCGCACGCCGATGCAGCGCCTGGGCCAGCCCGAAGAGATCGCCGACGTGTGTGCGTTTCTGGTCAGCCGTGCGGCGAGCTACATGACCGGCGAGATCGTCTATGTGGATGGCGGACGGCGCACGCTGAACTACACGGTGCCGGCATGAACCTCCGTGACGAGCCGCAGCCGCTGGGGCGTCAGCGTGGATCACCCCGATCCCATCGATCGGTCACGTCATCAAACCGCTGTGCCGCTTCACGCATCGCAGCGCGCCCGCAGCGCATCCGGCACCGCTGCACCCGCTCACAGGGCTCTTGAATGACCCAAGAAACGATCGACCCGGCAGCCACCCTGGCGCAATGGGAGGCACGCGCCGCCGAGCTGCGCGCGCGCATGTGCGAATGCGGCGTGGCGCGCCCCGACCAGGTTGCGCACCTGACCGGCCTGCAGACGCTGCAGGCCATGCTGACCGGCGAACTGCCGTTCGGACCCATCGGTGACACCATGGACTTCATGCTTGCCGAGGTCGAGTTCGGGCACGCCGTGTTCCAGGGCCGCCCACTGCGACGCCACTACAACCCGCTCGGCTCGGTGCACGGTGGCTGGTTTGCCACGCTGCTCGACTCGGCCGTGGGCTGCGCAGTGCACTCGACCCTGCCGGTCGGCCGGGGTTACACCACCGCCGAGCTGAAAATCAACATCGTGCGCCCGCTCACCGACAAGGTCCCGCTGGTGCGCGCGCATGGCCGGGTCATTCATGGCGGGCGGCGCATGGCAACGGCCGACGGCACGTTGTACGGCCCCGACGGCAAGCTGTACGCTCACGCCTCCACCACCTGCTTTCTGTTTGACCTGCCATGAAAATCCTTCACACCATGCTGCGCGTGGGCAACCTGCAGCGCTCGATCGACTTCTACACCCAGGTCATGGGCATGACGCTGCTGCGCACCACCGAGCGCCCCGGACAGGACTATTCGCTCGCGTTCGTCGGCTACGGCACCAACCCGGAGCACGCCGAGATCGAGCTGACCTACAACCACGGCGTGAGCTCGTACGAACTGGGCAGTGCCTACGGCCACATCGCGATTGGTGTTCCCGATGCCGCCGCGGCCTGCGAGCGGATTCGCGCATCGGCCGCCTCGATCGGCGGCGCCGTCACACGCGAGGCCGGCCCGGTCAAGGGCGGCTCGACCGTGATCGCCTTCGTGACCGATCCCGACGGCTACAAGATCGAGCTCATCGAACGCAAGGCCTGAACCGAGGCAGGCGACGTCCGGTGCCTGGACAACCAAGCGAACGGCGGAGCGGCCCGGGCTGTCGCGCCGCACATGCCGTGTTCCTGGCCATGTCGCGTGGCTCGTTCGGGCAAACCCATCGGTGCCGCCTTCGACCCGCTTTTCATCCTACAGTGGCGCCATGAGTTCGCCCTACGCCAAGCTCCAGGTCCGGGATCCCGACAGCATGTTGGCCGACACGCTGCGCGCCTGGGGCGGGAGCGGTGACCTGTGGGTGTTTGGCTACGCCTCGCTGATCTGGCGACCCGAGTTCGACGCGGCCGAGGCGCGCGCCGCCATCGTGCATGGCTGGCACCGCGCGCTGCAAATGCGCTCACGCGTGAATCGCGGCACCCCTGAACTCCCGGGCCTGGTGTTCGCGCTCGTATCGGGCGGGTCGTGCCGCGGCATGGCCTACCGGGTCGAACACGGCCGCGCCCGGGTGGAACTCGAGCGCCTGTGGCAGCGGGAAATGCCGACCGGGGTCTACGACCCGAAGTGGCTTGCCTGCCGCACCACCCAGGGTCCGATCAAGGCACTCGGTTTCACGCTCAGTCGGAGCAGCGCCAGCCATACCGGCGCAGTGGCAGACGCCGACATGCTGGAGATCCTGCGTGCCGCACGCGGGCGCTACGGCAGCACGCTCGACTATTTGCTCGAGACCGCCACATCGTTGCGCCTCAGCGGCATTCGCGACCGCGAGGTTGAAAGCCTGGTCGAGTTGGCGCGCCGGCACGCGCTCACGGCGTGAGCTGCCTCGCAACGCTCAGAGCGTGAGTTCGGAGCGGCGCACGCTCTCCAGGTCGTCTTGCGTGTCCACGTCGACCAGCACGCCTGGGTCATCCACTTCGAGACCGATCGCCGGAAAGCGTGCCGCCAGACGCCGCGCGCCTTCGTCGCCGGTCAGGGTGACGAGTTCGGAATACAGCTCGGCCGCAAACCCGACCGGGTGGCCGCGCCGCCCCTTGTACTGCGCGAACACCACCAGATGCTCGTCGAGCTTGTGCGCCACCGCCTGCAGGGTGGCCGGCTGCACCAACGGCATGTCACCGGGCAGCACGAGCCAGCCGCTCGCGTCGGGGCACGCGCTGACGCCCGCGGCGATCGAGTAGCCCATGCCGAGCAAAGGCTGATCGGGCGTGCCCACTTCGGGCAGCACGATCACATCGCGCGCCGCCACGATGCTGCGCGCCTGCTCGGCGAACGTCGCAGTCGTGACCACGACCACCGACAGCCCGCTCGCAATGGCGTGGCGCAGCGTCGTGCCAAGCACGCTGGAGTGGCTCAATTCCTGGGCGAGCTTGTGCTGCACACCCTGGAAACGCGAGCCCTTGCCTGCCGCCAACACGATCACCGCCCACGGCGAGTCCATTCGCCCTCCTCTTGCGCTCCGCCACCGCGTGGCTGGCCTCGCCCCGAGAATGGAATGGCTGCGTGGTTTCAGATAGTGGGTGCACTACCTAAGGCCTTTCCCGCGAAGCCGTGCACGTCCCCTCGTATCCGCAGGGGCTCACTGAAACAGCTTGAAACACAATGCTGTTCCTATACTTGCGTGATGGACAACATCGCCAACCTGCGCAAGAGCTACGAGCGGGCCGAACTCGACGAGGACGCCTCGAGTCCCGACCCGATGGAGCAGTTCGGGCTGTGGCTGCAGCAAGCACTCGACGCCCATCTGCCCGAGCCCAACGCGATGACTCTGGCCACGGTCGGCCCTGACGGCCGACCCTCGACGCGCATCGTGTTGGTCAAGGGCTTCGACGCGCGCGGCATCGTCTGGTACACCAACTACGCCAGCCGCAAAGGTCGCGAACTGGCCACACATCCATTCGCCGCACTGCAGTTCCACTGGGTCGAACTCGAACGCGTGGTGCGCATCGAAGGCCGTGTGGACAGGGTCTCGGATGCCGAGTCCGATGCCTACTTCGACTCGCGGCCGCTCGATTCGCGCATCGGCGCCTGGGCCTCGCCGCAAAGCGAGGTCATCACTTCGCGCGCCGTGCTGGTGGCCAACGCCGCGAAGTTCGGCGCGCAGTTCCTTCTCAGGCCACCGCGCCCGCCGCACTGGGGCGGCTTTCGGCTCGAACCCGAGACCTGGGAATTCTGGCAGGGGCGCAAATCGCGCCTGCACGACCGGCTGCGCTACCGGCGCGACGGCGCGCAGTGGCAGCGCGAGCGACTCGCGCCGTAGCAACTTCTAAAGCCGCGCCGCCTCGAACGTATTGCAGTTGTCCACCTGCCCGGCCTCGAAACCGCGCTTGAACCAGCCGACGCGCTGCGCGCTGGTGCCGTGCGTGAAGCTCTCGGGCACCACCGTGCCCTGGGACTTGCGCTGCAGGGTGTCGTCGCCGATCTGCGACGCCGCGTTCAGCGCCGTCTCGATGTCGCCCTGCTCGAGTCGCCAGCCCTGCGCCTGCTGCGAGCGCTTGGCCCAGACACCGGCAAAGCAGTCGGCCTGCAGCTCGACCCGCACGCTCAAACCGTTGGCCTGGGCTTCGCTGCCGCGCTGGCGCATCGCATCGACCCTGGCACTGATACCGAGCAGGTTCTGAACATGGTGTGCGACCTCGTGCCCGACCACGTAGGCCTGTGCGAATTGCCCCGGCGCTCCGAGCCGGGTACGCATCGTGTCGAAGAAGCTCATGTCCAGATAGACCATGCGATCGGCCGGACAGTAGAACGGCCCCATGGCCGCCTGGCCCTGGCCGCACGCGGTCGGATAGCTGCCGCTGAAGAGCCGCAGCTTCGGTGCCTCGTAGGTCTTGCCGGCGGCGCGGAACATGTCGCTCCAGACCACTTCGGTGCTGCGCAGCACCTGCGAGACAAACCTTGCCTGCGCGTCGTTCGCCGGAGGCGGCGGCGCCTTACCGGCTGGGACGGCTTGCTCGGTCGGTGCACCCGAGCCGCCGTCGAGCAGGCCCAGCACAGTCAGCGGATTGATGCCGAAGACCCAGCCCGCGACGAGCGCAACCGCGATCGTTCCCAAGCCGATGCCACGCCCACCGCCGATGCGCATACCGCGCCGGCCGCCGCCGCCCATGCCCCGAACGTCTTCGACGTTCTGGCTTTCGTCCTGGCCGTCCATTCGCATCGCACTTTCCTCATCGTCGTTCAGACCGCGATGGTAGCCAGCGGCGCTGCGCCGCGGCGATTCAGGTCTTGGGCAAGGTGACGCCGCGCTGCCCTTGATACTTACCGCCCCGGTCCTTGTAGCTGGTCTCGCAGACTTCGTCGCTCTCGAAGAACAAGACCTGCGCACAACCCTCGCCAGCGTAGATCTTGGCTGGCAGCGGCGTCGTGTTGCTGAACTCCAGCGTGACGTAGCCCTCCCACTCGGGCTCGAACGGCGTCACGTTGACGATGATGCCGCAGCGCGCGTAGGTGCTCTTGCCCAGACAGATCGTGAGAACGCTGCGGGGAATGCGAAAGTATTCGAGCGTGCGCGCCAGCGCGAAGCTGTTGGGCGGGATGACGCAGACATCGGCCTTGATGTCGACAAAGCTGCGCTCGTCGAAGTTCTTCGGGTCGACGACGGTGCTGTAGATGTTCGTGAAGACCTTGAACTCCGGCGCACAGCGAATGTCGTAGCCGTAGCTGCTGGTGCCGTAACTGACGATGCGCTTGCCATCGCGCTCGCGGATCTGGCCTGGCTCGAAAGGTTCGATCATGCCGGTAGTTTCGGCCATGTGGCGTATCCATTTGTCGCTCTTGATGCTCATCGGATGATTCCTTGGGTGTGGCTAGATTGTGGGCAGGCACCGGTAGCGGTCCGCCCTCGCCTTTCACTATAACTTTAATAGC
>JBDSBD010000321.1:0-6451 GCA_039921765.1 Burkholderiaceae bacterium | reverse complement strand
GCAGCATGATCGAGGCCTCGTCGAGCGAAGGGTCGAGCTGCTTGAACGCCGCGGTGCCGGCACGCACCCCGACCGGAAGCGCGCGGAACACGAAGCACAGCACAATGATGATGGCGGTGCCGGTGAGCTCGAACGGCGGCACGTTGAAGGCCAGGATGTAGCTCACGCCGAGCACTGTGCCGGGAATCGCAAACGCGAGCAGCGCGCCGAACTCGAACACGCCCTGGCCCTTGAAGCGGGTGCGCGCGAGCAGCCACGCGATCAGCAGGCCGAGCGCCGCGCACAACGGCGCGGCGAGTGCGGCGAGCCGCAAGGTCGTGAACAGCGAGTTCCACGCGGTGCCGGCCCAGACCAGCCCGAACTCACCCCACTGGATGTCGAAGGCCTTGGTGAAGTGGGCCAGCGTGGGGGTGTAGTCGCGACCCCAGGTCTGCACGAAGCCGCCCAGGAAGGCGAACACGTACACCACCGCCGTGAACGCGAGCCACGGCACGGCAATGGCGACGATGCCGCGCTGCAGCCCGTCGGGCAACGCCATCGGCACGCCCGCGTCGCACTTGCCCGAGACCGTGGTGTAGCTGCCGCGCCCGACGAGCTTGCGCTGGATCGCGAACACGACCAGCGCGAAGCCGCTCAGGATCAGTGCCAGCGCGGCGGCACGGCCCTGGTCGTACTGCGCGCCGACGATCGCGAAGAAGATGTCGGTCGACAGCACCGCGAACTGGCCACCCACGACGATGGGGTTGCCGAAGTCGGCGATGCTCTCGATGAAGCCGACCAGAAAGGCGTTGGCCAGCCCGGGCTTGAGCAGCGGCAGGGTCACGGTCAGGAAAGCGGCGCGGCGATTCGCGCGCAGCGTCTGGGCCGCTTCTTCGAGCGACGGGCTGATGCCGGCAACCACGCCGCGCATGATCATGAACGCGATCGGGGTGAACGCGAACAGTTGTGCCAGCCAGATGCCGAAGCCGCCGTAGAACCAGCGCGTAGGCGCGATGCCGAAGGCCGCCTCGAGGAACTGGTTCAGCAGCCCGGCGCGGCCGAACAACAGGATCAGCCCGAGCCCGAGCACGAACGGTGGCGTGATGATGGGCAGCAGGGCAAGGATGTTGAGCGGCCGTTTCCAGCGCGGCGCGCCACGCTCGGCGAGCAGCGCGATCATCGTGCCCAGCGCGGTGGTGCCGGCGGCGGTGAGCAGCGCCAGGAACAGGGTGTTCCACGCCGAACCACAGCGCGTGCCACTGCGCAGGCAGGCCAGACCCCAGATGCGCTCGTGCGCGAAGCGCTCCCCCAGCGCGCGCACCGAAAAGGCACCGGCATCGTCGACCAACGCGCCGGACAGCGCCCGCCCGACCGGCCACGCGACGAACAGCGCCAGCAGCGCCGCCGACAACAGCACCGACGCCGCGACGAACGCATCACCGCGAAACCGGCCGGTGCGCGCCACGCCAATGCCCACCAGCATCAGCAGCGCAAGCAGGCTCAGGCTGCCGCCGACACCGATACCGAACTGGCCGCTGGCCAGCGCACCGAAAGCGGCCGTCAGCGCCTCGAAGTTCCAGCCGCGTGCACCGATCGAGAAGGCCGCGAACAGCACGCCCAGCAGGCCCGCGCCGGTGCCGAACAACAGCACGCGGCCCTGCAGCAACCCGGCCGGCAGGCGCCAGGCAAAGGCCGCCGCGGCCAGGCCCAGCAAGGCAAACCACAGCCAGGGCTTGCCGTGGCGTGCCGCCTGGACCAGGCCGCTGGCCGCATCGGTGCCTCCGAACACACCCGGCAGGGCCTGCAGCACGGTCTGGTCGGACTGCAGGTACCACGGCAGCAACACGAACGACGCCAGGCCGAGCAGCAGCCAGGCGCCGATCGCGGCCCGCGCCCGATCCGTTCCCGGTCGGCTCACGAACAGGCAATCACACGCGAAAGAGCCCAGGCGAGCACGCGGCCGCGCGCTACTTCGGAAGCGAATTGACGTCCTTCTCCCAGCGCGCGATCAGGCGCTTGCGCTCCACGCTGGCACCGTACTTCGCGTAGTCGTAGTCGATCAGCTTGATCTTCTTGAAGTCGGGCACGTGCGGGTCGACCGGCCTGCCCTTGTTCGACGGCAACTGGTACTGGCGCGTCGCGGCACCGAACTGCTGGGCCTGCGGCGTGAGCGCCCATTCGTAGAACTTCTTGGCCTGCTCGAGGTTGCGCGCACCCAGGATGATGCTCATCGAGCCGATCTCGGCGCCGGTGCCCTCGCTCGGCGTGATGGTCTCGAGCGGAAAGCCCTGCATCTTCTCCTGCGGACCGTCGTGCACGAAGCTGATCGACACCGCAGTCTCGCCGCGCGCCGCGGCCTTGATCGGCGCCGTGCCCGAGCGCGTGTAGACACTCACGTTCCGGTGCAGCTTCTTCAGATAGTCGAAGGCCTGGTCCTCGCCCATCAACTGCACCAGCGTGGCCACCATCGTGTAGGCGGTGCCGCTGGAGGCCGGATTCGCGACCTGGATCTCGCCCTTGTATTCGGGCTTGAGCAGGTCGGCCCAGCTCTTGGGCACGTCCATCTTCTTCTTCGCGATCAGCTCGCTGTTGTAGCCAAAGCCGAGCGGCCCGGAGTAGATGCCGACCGTCTTGTAGCCCGACTGCTGGGCCTGGCGCTGCGCCCAGGTGTGCAGCTGCGGCAGGCTCGCCGAGCGGTACGGCAGCGTCAGGCCGAGCTCGGCGGCTTGCAGGTGCGGGTCGCCGGTGCCGCCGAACCAGACATCGGTCTTCGGGTTGGCGCGCTCGGCGATCAGCTGCGCCAGCGCCTCGCCCGAACCCTTCAGCGCCATGTTGACCTTGATCCCGGTGCTCTTCGTGAACACGGTCTGGATCATGTTGCACCAGTCGGCCTGCACCGAGCAGATCACGTTGACCTGGCCTTGCTGAGCCAGCGCGGCGACGGGTGCGAAGACGGCCGCACTCGCGGCCGTGGCAAACAGGATCGTCCAGCGTTTCATCGAGGTTCCTTCGAGCCCGCCGCATGCGGCGCGCCATGGTGGGTTGATCCGGCGCTCATCGTAGACCTGCCGTGGCGATTTGCCAGCGCTGCACACCTCGGAGCGAACCTGATTGACGCCAGCGCCCTGTTGGGTGCTTGGCGCCTGCCGTGCTCGCGCTGACCGAAGCTCGTTCCGGGGGAGGAGGCGGGGCGGCCGCGGCCAGCGCAATCTCCCTGCCGTTGACCCCTGGCGCGAACTTCCCGATGATCGACGCATCCTCACAGCGGCACACACATCGGCTCTGGCCGGCGCACCCCACCCTCATGTCCTTCGACCTCGTGTTCTTCGGCGGCACCGGTGATCTGGCCTGGCGCAAGCTGATGCCGGCGCTGTTTCAGGCGTTTCGCCACGGCAAGTTGCCGCCCGACGGGCGCATCCTCGCGGTCGCGCGCATCGACCAGAGCGACGACCAGTACCGCGCCTGGCTCAGGGAGCGCTTCCACGACGTGATCGACACCAAGCGCCCGACCGACGAGGAGTTCGCGCGCTTTGCCGAGCTGCTGCACTACCGCCGCCTCGACCTGTCGGTGCCCGAAGACTACGGGCGCCTGAAGGCCTGGCTGGCCGAGCCGCGGCCGGCGGCCGGGGGCAGTACCCACAAGGCCGACACCGTGGTGCTGTACCTGGCGACCGGCCCGAACCTGTTCAAACCGATCTGCGAGCAGCTCGGCCGCGCCGGGCTGAACGGGCCGCAGGTGCGCGTGGTGCTCGAAAAGCCGCTCGGCCACGACCTGACGAGCGCACAGGAGATCAACCGCGTGGTGCGCGCGGTGTTCAAGGAAGAACAGGCGTTTCGCATCGATCACTATCTCGGCAAGCCCTCGGTGCAGAACCTGATGGCGCTGCGCTTCGGCAACGTGCTGTTCGAGCCGCTGTGGCGGCGCGAGAGCATTGCCAACGTGCAGATCACGATCGCCGAGGACCTGGGGGTGGGCACGCGCGGCGACTTCTACGACAAGACCGGCGCGCTGCGCGACATGATCCAGAACCACGCGCTGCAGCTGCTGACGATGGTGGCGATGGAGCCGCCCTCGTGCAACGACGCCGATGCGATACGCGATGAGAAGCGCAAGGTGCTGCGCTCGCTCAAGCCGTTCAGCGCCGAGAGCGTCGCGCGCGACGTGGTGCGCGGCCAATACCGCGCCGGCAGCATGCAGGGCCAGCGCGTGGCGGGCTACCTCGAAGAGGCCAAGGTGCCGCCCGACAGCCGGCGCGAAACCTTTGTCGCGATCCGCACCGAGGTGCAGAACTGGCGCTGGGCCGGGGTGCCGTTCTACCTGCGCACCGGCAAGCGCCTGGCCGCGCGCGACGCGCAGATCGTCGTGAACTTCCGCGCCACACCGCACAACATCTTCCCCGGCGCGAACGTGCCGAACAAGCTGGTCATCAAGCTGCAGCCCGAGGACGGCCTGGAGCTGCATCTGCTCGCCGCCAAGGGCACCGGCCAGCACGAGCCGCTGGTGCCGGTGTCGCTCGACCTCGACTTCGGTCGGGCATTCGCCGAGAACCGCGTCGGCGCCTACGAACGCCTGCTGCTCGAGGCGATCGCCGGGCGGCTCAACCTCTTCGTGCGCAGCGACGAGCAGGAGCAGGCCTGGCGCTGGGTCGAACCGGTGCTGGACGCCTGGGAACGGGACGGTTCGGCGCCGCGTCCCTACGCCGCCGGCAGCTGGGGCCCGGCCGCCGCGAGCGCGCTGGTGGCGCGCGACGGCTACGCGTGGGACGAAGAGCAGTGACGTGGCGGGCCACGGCGCAGCGGCGCACGCGGGCCTCTCTCACGTCTTCGGATCGAGGCCCTTGATCGCCGAGCCCTTGGCGTCGATGGGCTCGATCTCGACGGTCTTGTCGTCGTTCTCGTCGGCCTTGAAATTCTCGGGTTGCCGCTCGCTCGCCTTGCGTTCGGATTGCTTCAATGCTTCGCGCGGCTTCGCGGGTTTCGCGGGCTTCGGGGTTTGCGGTGTCTTCATCGATGGCTCCGGTCGGGTGCACCGCGCCGTCTGGCATGCGCTCTGGTGCGGGCGCTCCAGTGAACCCCACCCGGGGCGGCGGCGCGACCCCCCAACGCCGCGCCTGCGTGTCAGAACGCGCTGACAGACGCGTGCGCGTCGATGCGCCAGACTCGGTGGCACGATCCGCCAAGACCTCCGCCATGACCGACCCCCGCCCGCCGCGCCGGCACTTCTCGATGATCCGAGAGTTCCACCTCGCCGATCTGTTCACGCTCGGCAACGCGGCCTGCGGCACCGCCTCGGTGTTCTTCGCGATGCGCTACATGGGCAGCCAACAGCTGTCCGATTTTTACTATGCCGCCGCGCTGGCGCCGGCCGCGTTCGTGTTCGATGTGATCGATGGTCGGGTCGCGCGCTGGCGCCAGACCCATTCGGCGCTCGGCCGCGAGCTCGATTCGCTGGCCGACGTGATCTCGTTCGGCGTCGGGCCTGCGGCGCTGGCCTTTGCCGCCGGCCTGGACGGGGCCTGGGACGCGCTGATGCTGATCTACTTCGTGTGCTGCGGCGTCTCGCGCCTGGCGCGCTACAACGTCACCGCCGAAAGCCTGTCGGCGGGCGCCGACAAGGTCGCCTACTTCGAGGGCACGCCGATTCCGACCAGTGTGGTCCTGACCGGTGTGCTGGCGTTCGCGGCGTGGCAGGAGCGCCTGGGCGAGCAGATCTACGGCGGCGTCTGGTCGATCGGCCCCGCGGCACTCCATCCGCTGGTGCTGCTGTTCGCGCTGTCGGGCACCTTGATGATCAGCAAGACATTGCGCATCCCGAAGTTCTAGCCCGCCACCGTGCACCGGTGCGCGGTCGGGTTCATGCACGACGGACCTGCCGCGTTCGACCGCATCGGATCGAAGATCGGGCCTGGATTCGCCACGTGCGGCGCCGACCTGCCTGCCATGCCGGTGGGCGAGGCGATGGCCGCCGGTGCGGTGCGTCCGAGACGCTCGAAGGCCGCCCGGCGTCAGGCCTTCGGCGCAGCGCCCTTGGCAATACGCGCCAGCAACTCGCTCGCGAGCATCTCCGAGCCGACCGAGCGTTCCAGCGAAGAGCGCGACAGGCCCGAGTATTCGTAGTGCATGTTTTCGTACAGCTCGGCGGTGGCCGGGTAGGCACCGAGCACGGCCTGCAACGCATCGTCGGGCATCTTCTGCTCGAGTGCCCGCGTGAGCTGGCGCACCAGCGAACGGTACTGATCGGCGCCGACCGGTGCAGCGCTGCGCTCGACGCGCTCCAGCAAGTGCGCCAGCGCGATCACGGTCTCGACGCGGGTCTTGACGGATTCGAGTGAAGGTGACGACATTGCGGGCTCCTGAGGCGGGCACGCATGACGGCGAACCCATGCCTGCCAGTTGCGGGCAAGTCGGCGAAGTTCAAGAAGCAGGGAAAAGGCGGCGCGGCCGGGCCCGGCCCGCCGAGCCGCACCGGGGC
>JBDSBD010000320.1:0-10053 GCA_039921765.1 Burkholderiaceae bacterium | reverse complement strand
CGAGCAGACCATCCTGCCGCGCAAGGCGCCCTGGATCGGCACGGCTGACGATGCCGACGCGCTCGAGGATCGGCAGCCCGTGGAAGGGCACAAGCCGCGCATCAAGCCGGCCGGCCAGTAGGCGGCGCGCCGATGATGGAGACCCGCCCGGCCGCGCTCAGCGGCGCTCCCGAGGTCACCCGCACCGCCAAGGCGGCGCTGCGCCGCCTCGCCCTCGACAAGCTCGAACCCACGCCCGAGAACTACGCGCGCGCCTACCGCCTCGAGGGCGGCGACGCGCCGGTGGATGAGGCGCCGGCACTGGCTGCGCTGATCGAGCGAATCGTGCGCGGCGTCGAGCGCGGTGGCCGCCACTGGACCGCAGCGCGCAAGAAAGACAGCCTGCAGCGCGTCCTCGACAGCAGTCGCAGCGATGCGCGTCGCCTGCAGCAACGTCTGTCGCAATTGGTGACGAGCTGGGGCAGCGACATCGCCGACGCCGGCATCGACACCGAGATGGGGCTTGAGGGCCTGGATACGCTCAGCGCGCCTCTGGGCGAAATCCCCGCGGAAGTGTCGGCGACCGCCGATGACGCATCGGGCTGGGGGCGCGCCGTGGCCTTGCTGGGCGAGACGCTGCAGCACGCGCTGCCGGCTCAGGACGTTGTGGCGCATGAACTCGCGGCCGAGCTCGCGCAGCTCACCGGCCGGCTCCAGATCGACGCCGCGGCGCCAGCGCGGGTCGCGGAGCTGGAGTTGCTGTGCGCGCGCATGACGCAGGCGCTGCAGCATCGTCATCACCTGTTCGAGCAGCTCGGCACCTTGTGCCGAGAACTCACCGCCAGCCTGACCGATCTGGCCGAGAACGAGAGCTGGGCCAAGGGTCAGGTCGAGGCGATGCGGGTCAAGATCGACGAAGGGCTCACGGCGCGTGGCGTGCGCAGCGTCAGCGAGTTGCTGCGCACGACGCGCGAGCACCAGAGCCGGGTCCGACTGGAACGCGAACAGGCTCGCGATTCGCTCAAGGGCCTGATCCACCGCATGCTCAGCGAACTCGACGAGCTCGGCTCGCAGACCGGACACTTTCACGACAGCGTGGGCCGCTATGCCGACGTGATCGAGAAGGCCGATTCGATCGAGAGCCTGGCCGGCACGGTGCGCGAGATGGTCGAGGAAAGCCGTAGCGTGCAGGCCCTTGTGCAGCAAACCCAGGCACGCCTCCAGGAAGAGCACGGCAAGGCCCGCGGCTTGAGCGAGCGCATCGTCGAGCTCGAGGGCGAAATGCGCCGGCTCTCCGACGAGGTTTCGACCGACCAGCTCACCCAGATCGCGAACCGGCGCGGCTTGCACCAGGCGTTCGATGCCGAGCGCGCGCGCCTGGAGCGCTCGGGCAGTGTGCTGGCGGTCGGGCTGCTCGACATCGACAACTTCAAGCGCCTGAACGACGAACTGGGCCATGTGGCCGGCGACGAAGCGCTCAGGTCGCTGGCCGCACGCGTGAGCACGACCTTGCGGCCGACCGACGTGGTGGCGCGCTACGGTGGCGAGGAATTCGTCGTGTTGCTGCCCGACACGCCGCTCATGGACGCGCAGGAGATCCTGACCCGGCTGCAGCGCTCACTCACCGGTGGGCTGTTCATGCACCAGGACAAGCAGGTCTTCGTCACGTTCTCGGCCGGCGTCACCGCGTACCGCGCGGCCGAGGGCCTGGAGGTGGCGCTCGAGCGGGCCGATCAGGCGCTCTACGAAGCCAAGCGCACGGGCAAGAACCGCACCTGCGCCGGTTGATCTCGTCGCAGCGGACCGGCGCCTCGCCGCAGCGCTTCAGCAATCCCTCAAGCTGCCGGCGCTGATCGAGCGCTCGCCCAGTACCGCAGCGACAGCCTCGCGGTCGCTCAGGCGCTCGCGCTTGACCAGCGCGCTGGCCTTGATGGCCTGCTCCTCGATCGTGCTGCGACCGGTCCGGCCGCTGCAAGCCAGCAGGTAGATCACGTGGCGCGAGGTGCCCAGGGTCGCGCCGGTGTGGCCGGCCACACGCGGACCCATCGCCATCAGTTCCTCGTAGCTCATGCCGGCGTGCGGCGCGACCTCGGCGAGCGGCCGGGTTGCCGTGTGGCTGGCAAAGAAGACTGCGACGAACAGCGCCGATAGACCGACTCCTGCCACCGTGACAACGTGCTTGAGCATGCCTGGCCGCTCCGGTTCAGCGCGGGCCCCGCAGCCGCTGCCCGCGGCGCGCGCCATGGCGTGAGTGTGACCGACTCGGCGTGATCGTGCAGCGCCCCACCCGACCCGACCCAGCGCCTCCGCGGGTGTCTCGCGACGCGACAGGGTGGGCTGTGCGACGATAGGGGCTGGCTGCCACGAGAAACCCGCATGTCGAAGATCCTGATCCTGAACGGACCCAACCTGAACCTGCTCGGCACGCGCGAGCCGCAGGTCTACGGCCTGGTCACGCTCGCCGACATCGAGGCTGCGCTGCGTCCGCAGGCCGCCGAGCACGGCGTTGCGCTCGAGTGCTTCCAGAGCAACCATGAGGGCGCGTTGATCGATCGCATTCATGCGGCGGCGACCGACGGCGTGGGGTTCATCGTCATCAACCCGGGCGGGCTCACCCACACCAGCGTGGCGTTGCGCGACGCGCTGGCCGGTGTGGCGCTGCCCTTCGTCGAGGTGCATCTCTCCAACATCCACCGGCGCGAGCCGTTTCGCCACCACTCGTTCCTCTCCGACATCGCCGAAGGCGTGATCTGCGGGCTCGGCGCGAGCGGCTACTCGATGGCGCTGCAGTTCGCCTGTGAGCGGCTCGCCGCCAGGCACTGACACCGGCGTCCACCAGGGACAACATCGATGATTGACAAGATATGCGCGAGCGCTGCAGCGGCGCTCGCCGGGGTTGCAGATGGCGCCACCGTGATGATCGGCGGCTTTGGCGGCGCCGGCCAGCCGGCCGAGTTGATCGATGCGCTCATCGATCAGGGCGCCCGCGATCTGGTGATCGTCAACAACAACGCCGGCAACGGTGACTACGGCCTGGCGGCGCTGCTGAAGGCGGGCCGGGTGCGCAAGATCATCTGCTCGTTCCCGCGCCAGGTCGATTCGCAGGTATTCGACGCCCTGTATCGCAGCGGCCGGATCGAGCTCGAGCTGGTCCCGCAAGGCAACCTCGCCGAGCGCATCCGCGCGGCCGGGGCCGGCATCGGCGGCTTTTTCACGCCCACCGGTTACGGCACGCCGCTCGCGGCGGGGAAGGAAGCGCGCGAGATCGATGGCCGCATGTATGTGCTCGAACACCCGATCCACGCCGACTTGGCGCTGATCAAGGCCGAGCGCGGTGACCGCTGGGGCAACCTGACCTACCGCAAGACGGCGCGCAACTTCGGCCCGATCATGGCCGCGGCCGCGAAGCTCACCGTGGCGTCGGTGCACGAGGTCGTGGCGCTCGGCGCGATCGATCCCGAGACCGTCGTCACGCCGGGGCTGTACGTGCAGCGCGTGGTCTGTGTGCCGCGCTTGAGCATCGATGGAGGACGGCGCTGATGATGAAGCTCGACCGCAACCAGATGGCCGCGCGCGTGGCGCGCGACATCCCCGACGGTGCCGTCGTCAACCTCGGCATCGGCCTGCCCACCCTGGTGGCCAATCACCTGCCGAAGGATCGCGAGATCTTGCTGCACAGCGAGAACGGTGTGCTCGGCATGGGCCCGGCGCCGCCAGCCGGCGAGGAGGACTGGGACCTGATCAATGCCGGCAAGCAGGCCGTGACATTGCTGCCCGGCGGCGCGTTCTTCCATCACGCGGACAGCTTTGCGATGATGCGCGGCGGCCACCTCGATTTCTGCGTGCTCGGCGCGTTCCAGGTCAGCGCCGGCGGCGACCTCGCCAACTGGCACACCGGTGCACCGGACGCGATCCCGGCCGTCGGCGGTGCGATGGACCTGGCGATCGGTGCGAAGAAGACCTTCGTGATGATGGAGCACCTGACCAAGGACGGCACGAGCAAGATCGTTGCCGCGTGCAGCTACCCGCTCACCGGCGTGGCCTGCGTGAGCCGCATCTACACCGATCTGGCCACCATCGATGTCACGCCGCAGGGGTTGCGCGTGATCGACATGGTCGAAGGCCTCGGGCTCGAGGAACTCGAGCGCCTCTCGGGCGTGCCGATGCAACTCGCCTGACCTGAGCCGGCGCCGCGGCTGGGCCGCACGCTACCGCTCCCATCGCACCGCACCCGTTTCCCCGTCCTGTTTCACGCCTTTCCGGTTTCACTTCAACGCGAGTTCTTGCCATGTCCCACGCCTACATCGTCGATGCCCTCCGTACCCCTTTCGGCCGCTACGGCGGCGCGCTCAGCTCGGTGCGCACCGACGACCTGGGCGCGGTGCCGATCAAGGCCCTGATGGCGCGCCACGCCAAGGTCGATTGGGCCCAGGTCACCGACGTGCTGTACGGCTGCGCGAACCAGGCGGGTGAGGACAACCGCAATGTCGCGCGCATGGCGGCACTGCTCGCCGGTCTGCCGGCGGAGGTGCCGGGCGCGACGATCAACCGCCTGTGCGGCTCGGGTCTCGATGCGCTGGGATCGGCAGCGCGCGCAATTCGCTGTGGCGAGGCCGAGCTGATGATCGCAGGCGGGGTCGAGAGCATGAGCCGCGCGCCCTTCGTGATGCCGAAAGCCGAGAGCGCGTTCAGCCGCGCCAGTGCGGTCTACGACACCACCATCGGCTGGCGTTTCGTCAACAAGCTGATGAAGGCGCAGTACGGTGTCGACTCGATGCCCGAGACCGCCGAGAACGTCGCCACCGATTTCGGCATCGAGCGTGCCGCCCAGGACTGCATGGCCCTGGCCAGCCAGGTCAAGACCGCGGCCGCGCAAAAGAGCGGCTTCTTCGACGCAGAGATCACGCCGGTGACGGTGCCGCAACGCAAGGGCGAGCCGATCATCGTCAACCGCGACGAACATCCGCGCGAGACCTCGCTCGAGGCTCTGGCCAAACTGAAGGGGGTGGTCCGACCCGACGGCAGCGTGACGGCCGGCAACGCCTCGGGCATCAACGACGGCGCCTGCGCACTGCTGCTGGCCAGCGAAGCCGGTGCGGCAAAGTACGGTCTCACACCGCTGGCGCGCGTTGTCGGCATGGCCACCGCCGGCGTGGCGCCGCGCATCATGGGCTTCGGCCCGGCGCCGGCAGTGAAGAAGGTGCTCGCACTCACCGGCCTGACCTTGGCCCAGATGGACGTCATCGAGCTCAACGAAGCCTTTGCCGCGCAGGGCTTGGCGGTGCTGCGCGATCTCGGGCTTGCCGATGACGATGCGCGCGTCAATCCGAACGGCGGTGCGATTGCGCTCGGCCATCCGCTCGGCGCCAGCGGCGCGCGCCTCGCCACCACCGCGATGTACCAGCTCCAGCGCATCCGTGGCCGCTACGCGCTGTGCACCATGTGCATCGGTGTCGGGCAGGGCATCGCCGTGGTGCTCGAGCGCGTCTGACGCGGGCGGTCGCCGGCACATCGGCACCGGCCGAGGTGCGGTGGCACGCCGAATGCGGTGGTGGCAGTCGGCGCCGGGCGAGTCGCACGGCGGGCCTCCTGTTGCATCGCCCGTTCGACAGCGTGGCGTGGCCTGCAAACCTCTGTAAAGCTGGCCACGGGCCGTCATCGCTGCGGCCCATGCAACAGTTATCCAGGAAGGTGTCCACTCCTGGGGAACGCAGATGGCTTTGCTCAAACTTCTTGCCGTGTCACTGTCGGCCATGTCGCTGTCGGCGTGCGTGGTCGCGCCGTATCCACGGCAGGTCTACAGCCAGCCCGTGCCGGCCGCGTATGGCCAGCCGGCATACGGCGGTGACATTGCCGTCGTCGACGTGGCCCCGCCGGCACCCTACGTTGAGGTCGTCCCGCCAATGCCGTTTGCGGGCGCTGTCTGGATTGGCGGCTATTGGGGCTGGGGCGCAGGCCGTCACCAGTGGGTTCCGGGTCGCTGGGATCGGGCTCGTCCCGGTTACGCGTGGCGCCCCCATGTCTGGGTGCAAGGCGGCGGCGGCCACTGGCATCTGCGCGGCGGCGGTTGGGTGCGACGCTGAGATCGGTTGCGCCGGCCGCGTGAGGCTCCGGGCGCCTTGATGCGGGCACGGCGCTGGCTCTCTGATCGGGCCGGCGGGCGGAACGGCAGGGGCGGTCGGGGCGGTCGGGGCTTCACGCATCCGGAAACGGCCAGACGCCGCGCTGCGGGTCCGTAACATCGGGGCATGCCCAACAACGCCGCTTCCGTCGCCACCACAAACCCGAGCACGCCGCTGCACGATCGCATCGGTGCCGCGCGAATCGATGCGCCGCCCCGCCCGGCGCCCGGGCCGAACCGCTGGGTCATCGACCTGGTCCTGCTGGCCGCGCTGTGGGGGGGCTCGTTCCTGTTCATGCGCGTTGGCGCTGCCGAGTTCGGCGCGTTGCCAACCGCGGCGGTGCGTGTCTCGATTGCCACGCTGTTCCTGCTGCCGATCGCGCTGTGGCGCGGGCAGGGGCCGACACTCGCGCGGCACTGGCAAGCCGCGCTCGGTGTCGGTGTCTTCAATTCGGGCCTTCCGTTCGCGTTGTTCTGCTTTGCACTGCTGACGATAGACAGCGGTTTCGCGGCGGTGCTCAATGCCACCACGCCGATGTTCGGTGCGCTGGTGGCCTGGGCCTGGTTCCGCGAGCGGCCCGGCGCGTCGCGCATGGTCGGCCTGATCATCGGCTTCGCCGGGGTCGCGATGCTGGTCGGCCGCACGGCTGATTTCCACTCGGGTGCGGACGACCGTGCATCACTTTGGGCCATGCTCGCCTGCCTGGCGGCGTGCCTGTGCTACGGCATCTCGGCCAGCGCCACGCGCCGCTATCTGGGTGGCGTGCCCGCGCTCGCCACCGCCACCGGCAGCCAGATCGGTGCGACGCTGATTCTCGTGTTGCCGGCGCTCTGGCTCTGGCCGGCGCAGTGGCCGAGCCTGCGCGCCTGGCTCGCGCTCGTCGCCCTGGGCGTGGCTTGCACCGGCATCGCCTACATCCTGTTCTTCCGGCTGATCGAGACTGCCGGGCCTGCGCGCGCGTTGACCGTGACCTTCCTGGTTCCGGTGTTCGCGGTTTTCTACGGGGCCGTGTTTCTGGGTGAACGCATCACACCGTGGATGCTGATCTGCGCCGCGGTGATCGTCTGCGGCGTGACGCTCTCGACCGGATTGATCGAGTTCGGCCGACGGCCGATGGCGGCTTCCTGAGGCCGCGACCAGCCGGTGGCGCCGGCCGACGACAAACCCCCGGCCGGAGCGGCTGACTCCATGGGCGGCCGGGAAGTTGCGCAGAAGACTCCCGCCCTCGGCGCGAGGCGCTGAGAAATCCGCGCAGACAAGGCCCAACCGGATATGGAGAACGGGTGGTCCAGGGCCGACTATTTCGGCTTGTCGTCGGTGGGCGGCCTGGGCCGTGCCGCCGCCCGCTTGCGCTCGCTCCACCAGCGCAGCAGGCCGTAAGACAGGCTGATCTTTTCCTGACCGACCGGCAGATCGGCGCGGGCGAAGATCCACGACGACTTGCTGAAGGCGATCTGCTGCGCCGGATACACGCTGCGGTGGCCGATGATGAGGTAGGCGGCGACGCAGGCTCCCGAAACATAGAGGGTCGAACCTCCGCCGAACAGCTCCACCCCCATCAGGATCGCCGCGATGGGTGCGTTGGAGGCAGATGCCACGACGGCCACCAGGCCCACGGCTGCACCCAGCGCGGGCGCCACGCCGATCAGCGGCGCAAACGCACCACCCACGACCGCCCCGATCACGAACTGCGGCGTGACAATGCCGCCGTAAAAGCCCGATCCCAGCGTGATCGCCACCAGCAGCGCTTTCCACAGGAAACCGAGGTACGGCATCGACTCGCCGTGCAGCGCGCGCTCCATCGTCGGCAGGCTCAGCCCGAGGTAATCCGACGGAATGACCACGATCAACAGCGCCAGCACCACGCCGCCCAGCAGCGGCATCAGCGGCGGCCACAGCGCGTAGCGATCGCGCAAGCGTTCGAACAGGCGCTTCGCGACCTGCAGCAGTTCGACAAAGACCCAGGCGGCCGCACCGCACAGAATTCCGATCAGCACCGTCTTCAGGAACAGCAGTTCGGTGAATTCGCTGACAAAGGCAATGTGGTAGACCGGATACGGCACGCCCAGATACTTGCAGACCTGGAACGCAGTGACCCCAGCCACGATGCCCGGGAACAGGAAGTCGTGGCGAACGCGGCCGATGGCCAGCATCTCCACGCCGTAGATCGCGCCGGCAATCGGGGTGCCGAACACACTGGCAAAACCGGCGCTGACGCCACAGGCAACCAGGCGCTTGCGCAACTCAGGGTTGAGATGCAAGAGCTGGCCGATGCCGGCGGCAAAGCTGGCGCCGATGTGCGAGCACGGGCCTTCCTTGCCGGCCGAGCCGCCGCAACCGAGCGTGATCAATGCCGCAACCGGCTTCACCCACAGAGTGCGAAACGGCATCCTGCCGCGTTGCTCGTTCACCGCGATGATCGGCGAATCCTTCAAACCGTCGCGGTTCAGACGGTAGCCGAAGTAGAGCAACAAGCCATTGGCGAGCCCGCCGATCACCAGCAGGCTCATCTGCAACCACAGCGGCGCTGCGTAAGTTCGCCCCTCGGTGGCAAAGAGGAGGCGAAGGAAGACGCTGCAGCCGACGCCGATCACGGCGCCCGTGACGATCGACAGCACCAGCCATTGCACCACCGTTGCGAGCATCACCAGAGGTTCGACGAGGCGTGAGCGGGGCATGGTGTGAGACTGGATCGATGCGGTGGCGGTTGCGGATCGCCCGGCATCGCACCGAGCCCGCGACGAAGGGGTGGATACCGAAGAAGCCGGGCTCCTTTGAGTTGACTGGAGGAGTGGTGATGTCCAGTCAAACTCGGCCGGGTTGGACATCAATAGCTAGGTGGGTGCGCGTAGATAGCTGTCGGCGAGTGTGCGAACGTATGTGCAACCACTGCTTAGAAGAAATACTGCTGGTTCTTCACTAGGCGCGACGGGCTCATCTGCCGCCTGCCCATGGCGATAGTTGTGCATGGCATCGATCCGATCACCGAAGCCGTCCAAGAGACCCGCCCAAACCTTTTGCTCGGTCCGATCTCCTGGGTGTGTTGCTTGGATGTGCGTCTTGAGCTTGGATTCGGCGAGCCTTCGATTGAGGTTCTGGGTTTCCGGAAAAATCTGTTTGGCAAGGATTTCTGCAGCCTCGAACATCGATCGCACGGCGGCTTTTGTGTCTGGGGGCGTCGAATCCAGGTGGCGAAACGAGTCCTCGAAGCTGGATCGAGCATTGGCGAGCGATGGATGTCCTAAGACTGCGACAGTCGCCGCTCTTGAATGCTCAAATTCTTGATCGACGTAGATGTGCACGCCGCATTGATCGTCGAGCCGATAGCCCATGTTCTCTTCGCGAATGACTCGATCGACAAACGGCTTCCAGACAGCCGGATCTTTGGTTTCGAAATGGTAGCCGCTACGTGCAGCCGAACTCATCGTCAGCTCAACATTTCGCTTGGTCGTGAGCATCTTGAAGAACAGCGTGATGGCGTTCAACACATCACGAATCTCGCCATTCTCGAAAGCGGAGCGCGGGAAGTAGTTCTCCCCGTTGCTGCTCCGTTCAACATCGGTGCCCGCCTCCGTAGCAAGCATCTTGCCGAACTGACTCTCGACCTGCCATCCGTTGCAAATCTCTGTGAACTTGACCTCGAGACGACGACGGAAGCGGGCGGTGTCGCGAAGCGGTTGGCCTCGTTCGAGATATGTCAACGAGTATCTTTGCCCTATAGGTTGCGACATCGTGAAACGCTCTGATGGGCTGATCGATGGCTAATCGGCAAGAGACACCTAAACCGTTGACGTTTGTGCTTCTTTGGCGGAGACGGTGAGATTCGAACTCACGGACGGGTTGCCCCGTCGGCAGTTTTCAAGACTGCAGCCTTAAACCACTCGGCCACGTCTCCGGGCAGAGATGCGCTGAAATTGTAGCGGGCGAGTGTGATCGAAGGTGGGTCGAGGCC
>JBDSBD010000319.1:0-4294 GCA_039921765.1 Burkholderiaceae bacterium | reverse complement strand
GCAGCAAGATCTCGAGCGTTGCCACCAGCCCGAGGTTGCTCAGCGCCGAAGGCCACAGATCTTCAACGATGCGACGCTTCAGTGCAATGCCGTTGTTCAGTGCTTCGTTGAGGTGTGCAAGACGCTCGACCACTTCGGGCGTCGTTGCTCCGAGGCGAGACCTCAAGCGCGCCAGATCGAGTTTTGCGGCCGTGAGCAGCGCGCCGAGTTCGTCGTGAAGTTCGCGGGCGAGGCGGTTTCGTTCGTCCTCGCGCACGGTCTGCAAGTGCCTTGTGAGCTCGGTCAACTGCGCCGTGCGCCGCAGCACCTTCTGCTCGAGCTGGTCGCGTTCGGCCTCGACTCGCCGCTGATGCTCCTCGCGCTGGCGGTCGAGGGCGTTGGTCTTGCGCAGGTACATGAACAGCGCCAGCAGACTCAGTGCCGTCATCGCGGTGATGCCGATTCGGCTCAGACGCAGTGTCTGGTCGATGCTTTGGCGGCCGGCCTTGATCCGGGCGGACTCGAGTTGCAGCAGCTGCTCGCTCAGGCTGCGCACCGAATCCATCTGCTCCTTGCCGATGTTGCTCATCAGCAGCTCGTGCCAGGCGTCGGAGTTGCCCTCGCCATACAGGCGCAGCGTGGTGTCGAGCTCCGAGAGCTTGGCGCGCGTGACGGTCTCGACGTGCTGCATCAGATCGGCCCCGGCCTTGTCGGGGTCGTAGTGGCGACGCAGCGTGTCGAGCGTCGTTTCGACTTCCGTGGTCGCGGCGTGATACGGCGTCAGGTATTCCTTGCGACCCGTGAGCAGGTAGCCGCGTTGGCTGGTCTCGGCGTCGGCCAGGTCGCGCCGCAAGGTCTGGATCGCCGTGTGTGCCGTGTCGGTCAGCTTCAATGATTCAAGCGACGAGGCGGCCTGTTGGTACGACGTCTCGCTGATGAAGAACATCGCCAGCGCGGCAGCGGCGGCGAGCGGGAACGCAAACGGGCTGCCCCGGAATCGTGAGATGATTTTCGCTTCCATCGCTTGCCCCCTTAAACTCGCAGGTGTCCGATCCACCCGGTCCCACCATGATTCGAATTGCCATCATCGATGACCACGCCATTGTGCGGGCCGGGCTGCGCCAGTATTTTTCGGAGCAGGTGGATTTCACGGTCGTGGCCGAGGCTGCGAATGGCCGCGAGGCACTCGATATCGTGCGCCGTGGCGAGGTCGACGTGATGTTGATGGATTTGTCGATGCCCGATCAGAGCGGCGTGGACGCGCTGGCGGCGATCAGGGCGCGTGCACCTGACTTGCCGGTGCTGATCCTGAGCGGCTTTCCCGAGGAACACTACGCCACCACGCTGCTGCGCCAGGGGGCGAGCGGCTACCTGAACAAGGAATGCGAACCCGAGGAGATCGTCAAGGCGATCCGCACCGTCTACCGCGGGCGCAAGTACATCACTGCTGGCATCGCCGAGCTGCTGGCCGATGGCCTGGGCGGGGGCGGTGACAAGCCGGCTCACGAGAGCCTGTCGGAGCGCGAATTCCAGGTGTTCCTGCGCCTGGCCAAGGGCGAAACCATCGGCCACATGGCCGACAGCATGTCGCTGAGCGTCAAGACGGTCAGCACCTACCGCACGCGCGTGATGGAAAAGATGAGCCTGGCCTCCAACAGCGACCTGACCTACTACGCGCTGAAGAACGGGCTGATCCAGTAGCACGCCTTCAGTTCGGTGTGAGGCTGCCGTGGCCGGTGCTGCCATCTGACAGGCGACTGCAGTACAGGATCAGCTCGTCGATTTCGTTGGACTTGTCGAAGACGCGGCTTGCACCCAGCTCCAGGCACTTGCGGCGCATGTCGGGTGTGGCGTAGTTGCTCAGCACCACCAGCGTCAACGGCAGGCTGAGGCTGGCCGCGGCGCGCAGCACACCCAGGCCCGACCCGCTCTTCAGGAAGATGTCGACGATGGCGAGGTCGCAGGCGTTGTCGACATTGCTGAGCCAACGCACCGCCGCGCCCTCGTCCTCGGCGGTGCCGACAACCAGTAACGGTGCAAGTTCTTCCAGGGCGGCCGTCAGGTTCTCCCGGATCACCGGACTGTCCTCGACGATGAAGGCCTTGAGCTGGGTCATGAGCGTTGCGGCTTTAACGAAAGCGCGAACCGCGAAGAAAAAAAAGGACAGGCCTGTACCGGCCAGAGCCGGGCAAGGGAAGAGCTGCAAGGATTCGATCCGTGACGACAGTCGCAACGGATACCGCAAGTCTGCCCCAAGTCAGGCTCGCGGCAAGCACTGGATTGCCCGGTGTCATGTCAGACATTTCTTACAAGTGTGAAGTTTGAGGGCAGACCAGCACGCGCGCGTGCCCTGCGGCCGGCCTGCGACAATTGAGTCATGTACTTGGAATGGATCACGCTGGCGCTGCTTGTCTTGCTTGTCGTGCTGATCCTGTGGATCGCGTTTCGCACTCCCGATCCACGCCCGCTGCGCGAGCTTGGCAATGAGTTGTCCGCCGCCGTGCGCGATCCGGTGCAACGCCTCGAGCGTGAACTGCGCGATGAAGTCGCGCGCAGCGCGACCGTCACGCGTCAGGAGCTGGCGCAGTCGCTCGGCACCTTCCAGCAGACCCTGCTGACGCAACAAGGTGATGTGGCACGCACCCAGAACGAGCAGATCGACAGCTTTCGCACCCAGCTCGCCGCAACCCAGACCAACCTGGCCGAGACCTTGCGCCACAGCACCACGACGCTGGCGCAGCAGGCATCAAGCGCACGCGAAGCGCAGGAGGCCACCCTCGGTCGGCTCGCCGAGCAGCAAACCGCCGCCCTCAATCGGGTCGCCGAGCAACAGACCGGCGCGCTGGGCGGCCATGCCGAGCAGCAAGCCCTGGCGCTCAAGCGCTTTTCCGAGACGCTGAGCGAGCAACTGCGAACCCTTTCGCAGTCGAACGACCAGCGCATGACCGAGATGCGCGTCGCGGTCGAGCAAAGGCTCGCAGCCATCCAGGCCGACAACGAGAAGAAGCTCGAGCAGATGCGTGCCACCGTCGACGAGAAACTGCACGCGACGCTCGAGCAGCGACTGGGCGAGAGCTTCAAGCTCGTGGCCGACCGCCTTGACACGGTGCACCGCGGGCTGAACGAGATGCAGATGCTGGCCAAGGACGTGGGCCAGTTGAACCGCGTCCTGACCAACGTGAAGAGCCGCGGCATCTTCGGCGAGGTTCAGCTCGCCGGGCTGCTCGAGCAGGTGTTCACACCCGAACAGTACGCGCTCAACGTCGAAACCGTGCCGGGCAGCGGCGCGCGCGTCGAGTTCGCGATCAAGCTGCCGGGGCGGCGCGACGATGGCGTGCCGCTGTGGCTGCCGATCGATGCGAAGTTTCCGCGCGAGGACTATGAGCGCCTGCTCGACGCACAGGAGCGCGCCGACAAGCCTGAGGCCGAAGCCGCCGGTCGTGCGATCGAGCAGCGCCTGCGGCTCGAGGCGAAGACGATCCGCGAGAAGTACGTCGCACCGCCGCACACCACCGAGTTCGCGATCCTGTTCGTGCCCACCGAAGGCCTGTACGCCGAGGCGCTGCGCCGCCCCGGGCTGATGGAGGCGTTGCAGCGTGAGCACCGCGTCACGCTGGCGGGCCCGACCACGCTGCTCGCCACCCTCACCAGCCTGCAGATGGGATTTCGCACGCTCGCTCTCGAGAAGCGCTCCGCCGAGGTGTGGGAGGTGCTGGGCGCGGTCAAGACCGAGTTCGCGAAGTTCGGCGACGTGCTTGCGAAGACCAAGAAGAAACTCGACGAGGCCAGCAACTCGATCGACCTGGCGCAAACGCGCAGCAAGGTGATGACGCGCAAGCTCAAGTCGGTGGAGGCCTTGTCGGACGGGCGTGCCCAAGCGTTGCTGCCGGGCTCGATGGAGGATGCGGCGGCTGACGTGCCCGAGCCGCCCGATGGGTCGGAGGAAGAGCCGGTCTGAGGATGAAGCCCGTTGCGCCGGGGCTCGGTGCGGCCGATGGCGAGCGTGTCCAGACGGCCGCGGCAAACCGGCCACGGCGGGCTACATTCCGGGCCGGCGCTGGACGCGCCAAGCCGGATTCAGTCCGCTGCGGCCAGGCGGCGCTGCGCAGCACCGAGCGCCGCCACGCGCGCGCCTTGCAATGCAGCCACGGCGGGTTGTCCGTGGCGTGCCGCGGCGCGGTTTTGGGTGAGGGGGCGCGATCGTGGCAGCCAACCTGCAGGCGCGCCGCCTGGACATGCTGGCGATCGGCCCGAGCGCGACCCGGGCGCCGGTTAGAACTTGATGCCCGAGGCCGCCCCGGTGGCTGGTGGCACG
>JBDSBD010000318.1:0-4926 GCA_039921765.1 Burkholderiaceae bacterium | reverse complement strand
GCACGGTCCGCTGGGCCGACGTTCACAATCGCTTCCGCTGGCGCCCGGGTTGGGCCGCGCAGCGGCGTGATGGCGCAGGAGGCGGGCAGGGCATGGAGGCAGTCGATGCGGTGGTGATCGGTGCGGGCGTCGTCGGCCTGGCGGTGGCGCGCGCGCTGGCTCTCCGCGGGATCGAGACCCTGGTCCTCGAGCGCAGCGATGCAATCGGCTCGGCCACCAGCTCGCGCAACAGCGAGGTCGTGCACGCCGGGCTCTACTACCCGAGCGCCTTGCTCAAGGCGCGGCTGTGCGTGGCAGGGCGCGAAGCGCTCTACGCATACTGCGAATCGCACGGCGTCGGACACGGGCGCTGCGGCAAGCTGCTGGTGGCGACGAGCGACGCGCAGCGCGGCCGGCTCGTCGAGATCGAGGCGCAGGCCCGGCGCAACGGCGTGACCGACCTGCGTCGGCTCGATGCCGTGCAGGCGCGTGCGCTCGAACCCGAGCTGCGTGCGGTGGCGGCATTGCTGTCGCCCTCCACCGGCATCATCGACAGCCACGCCTTGATGCTCGCCCTGCTCGGTGACGTCGAAACCGCCGGTGGTGCGCTCGTGCTGCGCTCACCCGTTCAGGCCATCAACCTGTGTGGCGCGCAACACGTGCTGCAGGTCGGGGGTGAGGCGCCGATGGAGTTGGCCGCGCGTATCGTCGTCAACGCGGCGGGGCTGTGGGCGCCGGGCGTGGCCACCACGATCGAGGGGCTGGCCGCATCATGGGTGCCGTTGGCGCGCTACGCCAAGGGCAGCTACTTCGCGCTCAGCGGGCGCGCGCCGTTCGCGCACCTGATCTACCCGATGCCCGAGGACGCCGGCCTGGGCGTGCACCTGACGCTCGATCTGGCCGGCCAGGCGCGTTTCGGCCCGGACGTGGAGTGGATCGATCCGGCCACACCCGACGCGATCGATTACCGCGTCGATGCGGCGCGTGCGCATGCGTTCGAGGCCAAGATCCGGCGCTACTGGCCGGGCCTGCAGATGCATCGCCTGCAGGCCGCGTACAGCGGCGTGCGGCCCAAGCTCGAGCTCGACAAGGGCCGCGGGATCGGCCAGGACTTCGTGATCCACGGTCCGGCCGAGCACGGTGTGGCGGGTCTGGTGAACCTGTTCGGGATCGAATCGCCGGGCTTGACCGCGTGTCTGGCGATTGCCGACGAGGTGCGGGCCCGCCTGAGCTAGTCGGCGACGTCTGCAGCGTCTGCCACAGGAAGGGCCGGGGCGGCGATCGCCACTGCCGCCGATGCCTTGGGGGTGGCCGTCGCGTGCGCTGCGCCGGGCCCGGCACCGGGTGCCTGCCAGCGCCCGTCCACCAGCAGCTCGTGCGGCGCGAACTGCGCCTTGTAGGCCATCTTGCCGCTCTGCTCGATCCAGTAGCCCAGGTACACGTAGGGCAGGCGCAGTGCCCGGGTCTGCTCGATCTGCCACAACACGCTGTAGGTGCCGTAGCTGGTGTGCGGCTCGGGTGCGTAGAAGGTGTAGACGGCCGAGATGCCGTCGTTGAGAACGTCGAGGATGGCCACCATCTTCAGCGCGCCGCTCTGGCCGCGAGGCGCCGGTTCGCGGAACTCGACCATGCGTGAATTGACCCGACTTTGCAGCAGGAACTGCGTGTACTGGTCGACACTGTCGTGGTCCATGCCGCCGCCCATGTGACGCTCGGACTGGTAGCGCAGATAGAGCTCGTAGTGCTCGGGCACGAAGCCCAGGCGCAGCACGCGGGCCTGCAGCGTGGAATGCGCCTGTTGCGCGCGGCGCTGGCTGCGGCTCGCCCGGAAGGTTTCGACCGGCACGCGCAACGGCACGCAGGCCTTGCAACCATCGCAGTAGGGGCGGTAGGTGAACATGCCGCTGCGCCGAAAGCCGTTGGCCACCAGGCCTGAGTAGGCGTCCGCATGGATCAGGTGGCTCGGTGTGGCGACCTGCGAGCGGGCCATGCGGCCTTCGAGGTAGCTGCACGGGTAGGGTGCCGTTGCATAGAACTGCAACGAAGCGAGCGGAAGTTCTTTCGGATGCGTCACGTACCGGCGTCCTTGAAGGCCTCATCGGTGGTGGCGTCGCCAAGGTGTCGCCACAGGCGGGAATCATAGGTCCAATCCCCGATCGGGGATTCCCCCAGACGCGGGGTCAGTTGCGCCTCGAACTCGGTGCGGCGCAGCTCGCGCGCGCCCAGCGAGGCCAGGTGGCGCGTGTGCTGCTGGCAGTCGATCAGGCTCACCCCGTGCTCGCGGCAAAAACACACCAGCGCAGCCAGTGCGATCTTCGAGGCGTCGGTGCGCTGCGCAAACATCGACTCGCCGAAGAACATGCGCCCCAGGCTCACGCCGTACAGGCCGCCCGCCAGTTCGCCGTCGATCCAGGTCTCGAAACTGTGCACGCGCCCGAGCGCGTGCCAGGCGCTGTACGCCTCGATCATCTCGGGCACGATCCAGGTACCGGCCTGGCCGTCGCGCGGGTTCTCCGCGCAGGCCGTGATGACGCGCCGGAAGGCCGAGTCGATGCGCAACTCGCAGCCGGGTGTGCGCGCGAAACGCCGCACCGTCTTGCGCAGCGAATGCGAGAGCCGGAACTCATCGACCCACAGCACCATGCGCGGGTCGGGCGACCACCACAGCACCGGCTGGCCCTCGCTGTACCAGGGGAACACGCCCTTCGAGTAGGCCTCGGCCAGGCGCGCGGGCGCGAGTTCGCCGCCCGCCGCGAGCAGCCCGGGTGCGTCGCTGGCGAGCGGCAACGCACGCCGCGTGTCGGGCAATGGCTCGTCGGCGTCGCGCAGCCAGGTGATCATCGAGGTCGACCGCTGCGATGGGCAGGCGCCGCGTGGCGCCAGCGTCCATCTACTGCATGAACCAGCCGTGGCTCACCACCAGCGACTGGCCGGTCAGCGCGTTGCTCGGAAAGCTCGCGAACAGCAGCGCGACTTCGGCCACGTCCTGCACCGTCGTGAACTCGCCATCCACGGTTTCCTTGAGCATCACTTTCTTGATCACGTCGTTTTCGCTGATGCCGAGTTCCTTGGCCTGTTCGGGAATCTGCTTGTCGACGAGCGGGGTGCGCACGAAGCCCGGGCAGATGACGTTGGCACGCACGCCGTGCTTGGCGCCTTCCTTGGCGATGGTCTTGGCCAGTCCGATCAGGCCGTGCTTGGCGGTCACATAGGGCGCCTTCAGCATCGAGGCTTCCTTGCTGTGCACCGAACCCATGTAGATGATGCTGCCGCCTTTACCGGCGGCGTACATGTGCGGCAGGCAGGCCTTGGTGGTGAGAAACGCGCCGTCGAGGTGGATGGCGAGCATCTTCTTCCACTCGGCAAACGGAAACTCTTCCACCGGATGCACGATCTGGATGCCGGCGTTCGACACCAGCACATCGACGCCACCCCAGGCCGCCACGACTTCGGCCACGGCCTTGTTGACTTGAGCCTCGTCGGTCACGTCCATCGCCACCGCCATCGCCTGGCCGCCCGCAGTCTTCAAGGCGTCGGCGGTGGCTTGTGCGGCAGACTTGTTCAGGTCGGCGATCACGACCTTCGCACCTTCGCGCGCATAGACGGTGGCAATCTCCTTGCCGATACCGCTGGCGGCTCCGGTGACGATGCAGACCTTGTTCTCGAGTTTCATGGGGAAGGCTCCGGTTGAAAGCTAGGGTGAAAATGCTGCGGGTGCGCACACGCGCTCGGGCTCATGGTTTCTTGGCGTGCAGGCCCGCTGAGGGGTGGCCTGAGGTCAGGTCGTAGACGTGCACGCCGGTCGCCTTGTGTGGACGTTGGAGCCAGCGCGGATCGCGCAGCGTGTGGGCCGTGTCGGCGTGGCCGCTGTTCCAGCGTTCGTGCATCGAGACTCTCGAGAACTCGTAGTCCTTCGAGTGCGACTCGTAGTGCCGGCTGCGGTAGATCAGGTGGACCACGTCGATCGCGTGTTCGCAGCGGATCGCGGCCAACGCCTTGACGTCGGGGTCGTTGCGCAACGCCGCCGGCAGCTTGTCGGCCAAGCGCCGCGCCGCCTGTGCGATCACCTGGCGATCGAGTTCGTGGGTGGTGTTCATGCGGGTGCGACTGGAGAAGCGGATGTCCTTCTCGCGCTCGTTCACGTCTCCCAGGTTGCCCGGCAATGCGCCGCGTGCCGGGAACAGATCGACCTGGAACACCACGCGCCTGTGATCGCCGGGCTGGTCGAGCACGTGCTGCAGCGGCGTGTTCGAGACCAGCCCGCCGTCCCAGTAGTGCTCGCCGTCGATCTCGACCGGTGGAAAACCCGGCGGCAGCGCACCGCTGGCCATGATGTGACGCACGTCCAGCGTCTGACGCGCGGTGTCGAAGTACGCGAAGTTGCCGGTGCGCACGTTGACCGCGCCCACCGACAGTCGCATCTCGCCCGAGTTGAGCCGGTCGAAATCGACCAGGCGTTCGAGGGTCCAGCGCAGCGGCTTCGTGTCGTAGTAGCTGATCGCCGCAATGCTGCCGGCGGGCTGCAGCGGTGCGGCCGGCACGCGCGGCGAAAAGAACCCCGGCACACCGAACAGCATCGCCTGCATCGCGCTGACCTGGTTGGCCAGGTCGCGCCCGGCGGGGCCCAGGCCCAGAGCTGGCGCGGAAAACGACGATGACACCAGTTCCCAGAACTCGCGCAGCTTCGCCACCCTGGATGCGGGCGGATTCCCGGCGATCAGCGCGGCGTTGATCGCACCGATCGAGATCCCGGCCACCCAGTTCGGGGTCTGTCGCAGCTCGCTCAGGGCCTCGAACACGCCGGCCTGGTAGGCCCCCAGGGCGCCTCCGCCCTGCAGCACGAGAATGCAGTCTTCGCCGGTGGATGGGGTGGAATGGGTGGGCATGGATGGGTGGACAGTGTGACGATGGAAGTTTGAGGCGGCCGAGCCCCGCGCCCCGCATTCG
>JBDSBD010000317.1:0-3170 GCA_039921765.1 Burkholderiaceae bacterium | reverse complement strand
ATCCAGGACCAAGTTCGACGCCGGCTGCGGCTGGCCAAGCTATTACGAGCCCATCAACAGCGAGCTCATCGAGCGCGTCGTCGACAAGAGCCTGGGCACGGTGCGCATCGAAGTGCGCTGCAACCGGTGTGGCACCCACCTCGGCCATGTCTTCCCCGATGGCCCGGAGCCGACCGGTGAGCGCTTTTGCATCAATTCGGCCGCGATACACTTCGCGCCGCGATGAAGCTGCTGCTCGACCTCCTGCCTCTGTTCTTCTTCTTCGGTACGTTCAAGTATGCCGAAGGCGACAAGGACTGGGCCGCCGCGTTCGCCAGCGAGCATTTCGGCTTCATCGTCTCGGGCGGCGTGGTCGGCCCCAACGAGGCGCCGGTGCTGCTGGCCACCGTGGTCGTGATCATCGCCACACTGGTGCAGATCGCCTACCTGCTCGCACGCGGCCGCAAGGTCGACCTGATGCTGTGGATCACCTTCGCGCTGGTGGTCGTCCTTGGTGGTGCGACGGTCTGGTTCCACAACGCGACTTTCATCAAATGGAAGCCGAGCGGCTTGTACTGGGCCATGGCGCTGGCGTTCTGGATCAGCCAGACGTTCTTCCGCAAGAACCTGCTGCGAACCCTGCTCGGTGCCCAGCTCGAGTTGCCGGCGTTTGTCTGGCAACGCCTCAACATCGCATGGATCGCGTTTTTCGTGTTCATGGGGGTGCTCAACCTGTACGTCGCGTACAGCTACTCGACCGATGCGTGGGTCAACTTCAAGGCCTTCGGCGCCACCGGGCTGATGCTGGTCTTCACGCTGGCGCAGGGCGTGTACCTGACGCGCCACATCGAGCCCGAGTCCGATGCCCCACCGTCGAGTGGGGCGGCGCCGGAACCGGTCGCACCCACGCCCGAGCGCCAGCCCTGAAGGCGCGCCAGCGACAGCCCGTCATGAGCGTCTCCGCCTCCGAAATCGATGCCGTGCTGCGCACCACGCTCGAGCCGATCGCGCTCGAAGTGCGCGACGACAGCCACCTGCACGCCGGCCATGCCGGCGCGCGCGAGGGGCGCCATTTCAGTGTCCAGGTGGTCAGCACCCGGTTCAACGGTTTGTCACGTCTGGCGCGACATCGGCTCGTATATGATTCGCTGAATCTGCTGATCCCGCGCGGCATCCATGCCCTCGCCATTGACGCCCGAGCCCCGGGCGAATCCTGACAGCCCCCTTCTATTCATGTCTGAAAGCGCCGCACGGCGCGGTTCCGGCGTGAGCCCACCCCATCCGTTTTCTCCTTGAAAGGCAGTTGTCCATGAAGAAGAGTCATTTCGCCAGCGGCATGTCGACCCTGCTGCTGTTCGGTGCGCTTGCCCTCGCGCCTCTCGCGCAGGCGCAGAACGTCGCACTCGTGAACGGCAAACCGGTGCCGACGGCGCGCGTCGAGGCGTTCGTCAAGCAGCTCAAGGCCCAGGCCGAAGCTCAGAACCAGCAGTTGCCGCCCGACATCGAGCAGCGCATCAAGAACAAGATCGTGATGGACGAGATCTTCACGCAAGAGGCCGAAAGGCGTGGCCTCGCGGGCGGCAGCGACTACAAGCAACAGATGGAGATGGCGCGCCAGGCGGTGCTGATGCACGCGCTGCGCGGCGACTTCCAGGCGAAGAACCCGGTGACCGACGCGGAAATCCAGGCCGAGTACGACAAGTTCAAGGGCCAGAACGGCGGCACCGAATACCGCGCCAGCCACATCCTGGTCGAGACCGAAGACGAGGCCAAGGCATTGATCGCCAAGATCAAGGCCGGCGCGGACTTCGCGGAGTTGGCGAAGAAGAACTCGAAGGACCCGGGATCGGGCGCCAAGGGAGGCGACCTTGACTTTGCAAGTCCCAGCTCCTACGTGCCAGAGTTCTCGCAGGCGCTGGTCAAGCTCAAGAAGGGCGAATTGACGCAAGAGCCGGTCAAGTCGCAGTTCGGCTGGCACATCATCAAGCTCGATGACACGCGCGAGGCCACGTTCCCGCCGCTGGCCGAAGTCAAGCCGCAACTCAAGCAGCGCTTGGAGCAGCAAAAGCTCGGTGACTTCCTGGATGGCCTGCGTGCCAAGGCAAAGACCGATTTCAAGTTCAGCAACTGATCCGCACCGGTTTCCGGTTCGAGGCGAGCGCCAGCGTGGCGCTCGTTTCGCTTCAGACGGGGCCACCGTTGATACGGGGCAAAGCCGAGCCAGCACCACCGTGCCGCCGCGCGGCCCTGTGCGGTGGCGACCGCGGGGCGGCGCGTGCCGCGCAGCGGACGCGTTTCGCGCGAGCGCCTGGTGACGCTATGGACCCGGAACGAGACGCCCGGCCTCGACGCGCAACTGTCGGTCGCAACGCGTCGCAATGGCGAGATCGTGCGTCACCAGCACGAGTGTGGTGCCGGCTTCGCGATTCAGCGCAAACATCAGCTCCATCACTGTTTCGCCGGTGGCAAAGTCGAGGCTGCCCGTCTGCTCATCCAAGCAACACGCCTGCGGCAATCAGCGCGACCAGGGCGCCGGTCTTCGCCGTCGTGAAGACGTTCTGGACGACTTTGCCGTATTCCAGGCCGCGGGTGTTGCTCCACGTGAGCAGGGCGATGAGCAGCACGCCGAGCAGCTGCGCCGTCGAGAGCGACAGCGCGTAGCCCGACGTGAGGTGCACCGGTGCGATCAGGTAGTAGTCCTCCGCGATGGCCGGGAACAACACCCCCGTGAAGCGCGCAAAGGCCACCGCCACGGCGGCGATGGTCCCGGTCTGGATGACCGTGAAGAGCGTCCAGCCATACAGGAACCCCCACAGCGGCGAGAACGCTTCGCGGAGGAAGACGTATTGCCCACCGGCACGCGGCATCATGGCGGCCAGCTCGCCGTACGCGAGCGCCGCGCCCACCGTCAGCAGGCCGGTCACAACCCACGCCAGGAGCAGCCAACCGGGGCTGCCGATCAGCCGGGCCATGTCGGCCGAGACGATGAAGATGCCAGAGCCGATCATCGAACCGACGACGACCATGGTGGCGTCGTAGAGTCCGAGTCCGCGGGTGAATTCGCTGTCGAGCCCGGCGTCACGCGCCTCGGCCGCCGGAGAGTTCTGCATGAATCCGGCAATATATCAGGACGGGCACCGGGCACCGGGCCGACGCCGGGTAGGGCCGGCTGTCCCAGCCGGCCGTCAATA
>JBDSBD010000316.1:0-4641 GCA_039921765.1 Burkholderiaceae bacterium | reverse complement strand
CTGCGGTGCGTGTGCCACCATCGGCCTGCAACACATCGCAATCGAGGGTCAGGGTGCGTGGCCCGAGCGTCTTCAGGTCAACGCATGAGCGCAGCGCGCGACCGATGAGACGCTGAATCTCGAGGGTGCGACCCTGCTGCTTGCCCTGCGCCTGCAGCCAGCTGACCGCGTCGAACGCGGCGACGAACGCGCCCGTGATGGCCGCAGTGCGCGTGCCACCGTCGGCCTGGAGCACGTCACAGTCGAGCGCGATCGTGCGTTCGCCCAGGGCCTTCAGGTCGAACACGCAACGCAGCGAGCGCCCGATCAGGCGCTGAATCTCCTGGGTGCGACCGCTTTGCTTGCCGCGCGCGGCCTCGCGGTCGCTGCGCGTGTGGGTGGCGCGCGGCAGCATGCCGTACTCGGCCGTGACCCAGCCCTGCCCGCTGCCGCGCTTGTGCGGCGGCACCTTTTCCTCGACCGAGGCGGTGCACAGCACCTTCGTGTCGCCAAAGGAGACGAGGACCGAGCCTTCGGCATGCCGGGTGTAGTGACGGGCGATGGTGACGGCGCGCAGCGCGCCAGCTGCGCGGCCCTGGGATCGTGAATAGGTCATGGGGCCGTATTGTCCACGCAGTGCCCGAGGGCTGCGTCCGGTGCACTGGACGCCCGACCCTGCTCCGCCTCAGGACTTGCGCTGCTGCGACGAGCGCCGAATGGCCTCGTTGATTTCGCGGATCGAGCGTTCGATCTCGGCCTCGTCGAGTTCGTCAGGCGCCTCGTTGCCGAGCACGCTGGCCTGGATCGTCGAGGCGAACACCTCTTCGCCGAGCTGCTGGGTCGAGATCTCGGCACGGCCGTCGCTGTCCTCGGCCGACTCCCACTCGACCGCGAGCACCGAGACGTTGTCGCTCTTCGCCCCGCCGTTTCGCAAGGCCTGTTCGACGAGTTCGGGCACCGCGTCGGAGATCGGTCGCTGCGTGAGCTGCTCGGTGATCACCGCGTCGTCCACCGTGCCCCACAGGCCGTCGGAGCACAGCATCAAGCGGTCGCCACTTTGCAGCAGCAGCGGACCCACGGTATCGACCACCGGCTTGCCCGGACTGCCCAGACAGGTGAACAAGACGTTGCGATTGAAGCGGTCGGGCATCGGCACGACCTGACTCATGGTCTGCTGCAGCTCGGAATACGAGTGGTCGCGGGTGCGCGCAATCAGCTTGTCACCGCGCACCAGGTACAGGCGTGAATCTCCGCAATGGGCCCAGTACGCCGCATTGCCCTGCAGCAGGCAGGCCACGACCGTGGTGCGCGGCGTATCGATCAGCGCCTTTTGCGTCGCATAGCGCAACAACTGGTGGTGACCGGCAACGATGGCTTCGTTCAGGAAGCGCAGTGGATCGGGCAAGGTGGGCTTGCAATCGCGCTGGAACAGCGCGGCGAGCGTCTGCAACGCGAGCTGCGACGCCACCTCCCCTTCGGGGTGCCCGCCCATGCCATCGGCGAGTGCGAACAGCCCGGCGTCGCGGGTGTAGCAATACCCCATCCGATCTTCGTTCTGCTCGCGACCGCCCTTGCGGCTGACTTGGTAGACGGAAAAGCGCATACGTGTGGGTGGGGTAGGAAGATCAGGCCTTGGCGCCGGCCGTGAGGTTTTCGAGTTGCAGCTTGAGCCGCTCACTGAACGACAACTTGGTGTAGCGCCGCTCGGTTTCGCGCGAGAGTTCCTTCTGCAGTGCAAACACGCTTTGCGGGCGTGACAGCGGGTCGAGCGACATGCACCACTCCGTCACTTCGATCAGGTTGTCGGAGTAAACGTTCCGTAGCCTCGACAAGCTCAATGCGAGCCGGTCCTTCTCGATGCGTTGCGGCGCGTCGTTGGGCGGGTAGCCCTGCATGCATGCATAGATGCAGGCGCCGATCGCGTAGATGTCGGTCCACGGCCCGAGCGTGCCGTCCCGCCGGTACATCTCGGGCGCGGCGAAGCCGGGCGTGTACATCGGGCGGATGAAGTTGCCTTCCTTGCTCAGCACTTCGCGCGCCGCGCCGAAGTCAAGCAGGACCGCCTTGTTCTCGTTCGTGAGAAAGATGTTGGCGGGCTTGATGTCGAGGTGCAGCATCTTGTGTTGATGCACGATGCGCAGGCCGCGCAGGATCTCGTCGAAGAGCGAGCGAATGGTCGACTCTCGAAACACCTTGTCACGCTTGAGATCGCGCGCCGTGACGATGAAATCCTGCAGCGTGTCGCCCTGCAGGTAATTCATCACCATGTAGACGGTTTCGTTCTCGCGAAAGAAGTTCAGCACCGAGACCACGCTCGGGTGGCTGATCTGCGCCAGCGAACGACCTTCTTCGAAGAAGCTCTTCAGGCCCAGGCGATACAGCGGCTGCTTTTCGGGCCGCACCCGCGGCGTGAGCTCGCCGGGCGAACGTTCGGCCAGCGACGATGGCAGGTATTCCTTCAGTGCCACAAGGTGGCGCTCGGGGTCTTCGCACAGGTACACCACGCCAAAGCCGCCGGCAGCGAGCTTCTTGATGACCTGATAGCCCCCCACCACGGTGCCCGATGGCAATGGAGCCGGCTTGGGCTTTGACATAATCCGGTCGTGTTGGGGTGGAGAGAAGGCGCAGAAAGAACTCATGTCAGTCTACAGCATGACCGGCTATGCAAGTGCCACGGCGGGCGCGGCTTCCGGCGACGAAATGGCGGCCAGCGCGGACAAGTTGGCAGTCCCTTCGAACGTCGCCGCGGGCGCTGGCGTGAGCATCGAGTTGCGCTCGGTCAACGGCCGATTCCTGGATCTGGGCTTTCGCCTGCCCGACGAGTTTCGTGCGCTCGAGCCCGCGTTGCGCGAACTGCTGTCGGCCGCGTTCCGGCGCGGCAAGATCGAGTTGCGTCTGAACACGCGGTCCGAGTCCGACACCCACGGCTCGCTGCCGCAGCCCGATCAACTGCACCGCCTGAGCCGCCTCGAGAGCATGGTCCAGGGCTGGATGCCGAATGCTCAGGCGCTGTCGGTCCATGAAGTGCTGCAGTGGTGCAAGAGCAGCGCGCCGGTCGAGAAGCTCGACGCGGTGGCGCTCGCCGCTGCGAAGCGCTGCATCAAGGGGCTGCGTGAAGCGCGCGCGCGCGAAGGCGCCCGCCTCGTGGCGGTGCTGATGGAGCGCGTGTCGCGCTTGCGCGAACTGAGCGACCAGGCCGAGCCCCTGGTGCCTGCGGTGGTGCAACGCCAGCAGCAGCGCTTTCTCGAGCGCTGGCAGCAAGCGCTGGACGCCTCCGGCGCCGCCCAGACGATCGCGCGCGAGGCCCTCCAGGAACGTGCCCTCAACGAAGCGGCGGCGTTCGCGATCCGCATTGACGTGGCCGAGGAGCTGGCCCGCCTGCGCGCGCACCTCGACGAGATCGAGCGTTTGCTGAAGGCCGGCGGCGAGGTCGGCAAGCGGCTCGACTTCCTGATCCAGGAGTTGCTGCGCGAGGCCAACACGCTGGGCTCGAAAGCCGCGGCGCTCGAGCTCACCAACATCTCGGTCGAGATGAAGGTTGCGATCGAGCAGCTGCGCGAGCAGGTGCAAAACATCGAGTAGGGTTTCAGGGGGTCCGCGCCGATCCACCGGAATCCGGCGCTCGATCAGGTCGCGCCACCGGATGGGCGTGCGGCCGGCGCACATCGGCCGCGTGCTCACGCAACGTCGAAGGCGGCCATGACGGACACGAATGTCGAACTCGAAGCAGTTCGTTCGTCGTGGTTTCGAACCAGGGCAAGGACAGCGACCCCGGCGAAAGGCGGTCGTCGGCGCCGCGGTTCCAACGACGGCGCAAGGCACACTCATCCGGAGCCTTCCCATGACCCCCACCATCACCGCCTTTGAACGGTCGCCCGACCGCGGCCGGGGTTTGGCGCGTGACATGCGCGTTCGCTGGGCGCTTGAAGAAGTAGGCCAGCCGTACCAGGTTCGTCTTCTTTCGTTCAACGAGATGAAGGAGCCGGCGCATCGAGTGCTTCATCCCTTTGGGCAGATTCCGACCTATCAGGAAGGCGCTCTCGCTCTGTTCGAGTCGGGGGCGATCGTGCTCCGCATCGCAGAGCGGCGTGCGGGGCTGCTGCCAGACGATGCGGGCGCCCGGGCGCGTGCGATCGCATGGATGTTTGCCGCCCTCAACACGGTTGAGCCACCGATCATCGAGCGCGGATTCGCCCAGCTCATGGACCAGGACAAGCCCTGGTATGCGGAGCGGCAGCCTGTCCTGGAGGGTCGGGTCCGCACACGGCTGGGCGAACTCTCCAGTCGCCTCGGCAGTTCCGACTGGCTCGACGATGCCTTCAGCGCCGGTGATCTGTTGATGGTGACGGTGCTGCGCCGGTTGAATGGGTCCGGGCTGTTGGAGACGTGCCCGAACCTCACGGCCTATGTCGCCCGCGGCGAAGCGCGGCCCGCCTACAGGCGTGCCTTCGCTGGTCAGTGGGCGGTTTTCACCGGCAAGCCACCGACCGGCTGACCGCCGACTTCACCGTCATCTCGCACCGTTCCTGCAGTCGTCCTCGCAGCCTGGGGCGAGCACCCGCGCGACCTGAGTAGCTGGCACAGGGTCCGGTTGTCGCCCGCAGGCGACCGACCGGTCACGCCGCCGTTCGGCCCGCCCACAGCGACTCATTGAGCAAGTTC
>JBDSBD010000315.1:0-7647 GCA_039921765.1 Burkholderiaceae bacterium | reverse complement strand
GCGCGAACTCGGAAGTCGTCTGCAGCGCGCCGGGCTGTGTGTGGACGATCTCGATGCGGTGTTCGTGACCCACGAACACGGCGACCACATCGGCTGCGCCACCACGCTGGCGCGCCGCCATGCGCTGCCGCTGTGGATGAGCCGCGGCACCTGGCGCGCCATCGGTGAGCCCGAGGTACCGCAGGGCCTGCTGAACTTCGCGCGCGATGGCCAGGCCATCGCCATTGGCGATCTGCAACTCGAGCCGTGCACCGTGCCGCATGACGCGCAGGAGCCGCTGCAGCTGCGCGTCTCCGACGGGGCGCGCCGTCTGGGCGTGCTGACCGACGTCGGGTCGATCACGCCCCATGTGGTGGCCCACCTCCAGCGCTGCGATGCGCTGCTGCTCGAATGCAACCACGACTTTGAGCTGCTGGCGCAGTCGCGTTATCCGGCGTCACTGAAGGCCCGCATCGGCGGGCGCCTGGGCCACCTGTCGAACGACACGGCCACGCAAATCCTCGCGGCCTGCCTGCATGACGGGCTGCAGCACCTGGTCGCGGCGCACCTGAGCAAGGAGAACAACCGACCCGATCTGGCACGCGCCGCGCTCGGCCGGGCCTGCGGCGGCTCGGGGCGCGATATCGTCGTGGCCGATCCGAAGCTGGGATTCGACTGGCTGAACCTGACCTGATCTGATCTCCGGCGCTGCGCGCCACGCCCCGACCGTTCGGTGGCGCGACGCATGCCGTCGGGTTCAGGCCAGGCCCGTGACCGGGAGTGCCGCGCCGTGGATCGCGCGTGCCGCATCCGACGCCAGAAAGACAATGACACTGGCCAGATCGCGTGGCGCAACCCAGCGTGCCGGGTCGGTATCGGGCATCGCGGCGCGGTTTTCGGGCGTGTCGATGACGGTCGGCAACACACAGTTCACGTTGATGCCCCGCTCTCGCAATTCGGCCGCCATGGTCTCGGTCAGCCGGATGACGGCACTCTTGGATGCGATGTAGGCGCCCATCTGTGCAGCGCCCCTCTGGGCCGCAAAGGCGCCCACGTTCACGACCTTGCCGGCGCCGACCTCGATCATGTGCGGCACCACGGCCTGCGCCATGTGCAGGACGGTGCGGGCATTGAGGTCAAACAGGAAGTCCCAGGTTGCGGCGGGCGTGTCGTGCACCGCAGGGCCCATCCGAAAGCCGCCTGCCAGGTTGCACAGCACGTCAATGCGTCCAAGGCGGTCGACGACGGTGCTCACGGCCGCACCGGCTTGCTCAGGCTGCAGCAGGTCGGCCGCGACGAACAGGCGTCGCGGGCTCTCGTCGCCGAACGCCTTGCGCAGATCGTCGGTGCGGCGGTCGACCAGTGCCAGGCGCGCACCCTGATCGGCAAAGGCCTGAGCCACGGCACGTCCCAGGTTGCCGGCAGCGCCGGTGATCAGGACGGACTTGTCATCGAAATTCATGCAGTACCCTCTCGGTGCTTGGCGGCATGGTGGCGGCTTGTGCCGCTTGAGCAGGCTGTGTCGCCGACGGGTACTGTACCGGGCCGAGCAGCCAGCCCGGCTCCCCATGCGGTACCGCGATGCAAAGCCGGCGAACCCGTTCCAGCGCCGTCCAGCGCGTCGCCCGCCCCTTCTTTCGCAGGCGCAAAAAAGCCGCCCGAAGGCGGCTTTCTGGGAATCGGTGAAAAACCCGATTTACTTCTTGACAGCGTCAACCGCCTTGTCGGCGGCTTCCTTGGTCGCGTCAACCGCCTTGTCGGCAGCTGCCTTGGCAGCGTCAACGGCTTGGCCGGCGGCGTCGGAGGCGGCGCCCATGGCGTTGCTGGCGGCGTCGGTGGTGGCAGCGGCCGCCGAAGCAGCAGCGTCGACGGCAGTCGCGGCCGCGTCAGAAGCGGCTTCGACCATCGGAGCAGCGGCCGACGCAGCAGCGTCAACAGCAGGCGCCTCGTCCTTCTTGCCGCAGGCGGTCAGGGCAAGGGCAGCGACGATGGAAGCCAACAGGAGAGACTTGTTCATGCTTGTATCCTCAAAAGGGTTTCGACTATTTGGTACCGTTATTTTGTTGGGAACCCTTCGAACACGCAGAGCCCCAGCTCACGCAGGCAACGAATGCGAGAGGCAAAATCGCGTTCAACGCCCAGCCTCAGATTATAGGCAGGACTAGGGAATTTCCCTATAGTCCAGTGGTCGTGGCTGGAAAGGCCGCGACCGAGCGTTGCAAAATCGCGTCAATGCGCTCATGGCAGCGCAGCCCATCGGCGGGATCTCGCGAAGCCCGACCCCTGAAACGCACCCGATCCGACAGGTGAACGCTGAGCACGCCGCCCGCGAGCAGCAGCGTGGGTATCTGATTCGGCTCGGCTTCGGTGCTGGCGCGGCATTGCACGATATGTGACCATTGACGCCGCCACTCGACCCAGCGCGGATGGCGGCGTGCCACTTCGTCGAAGTTCTCGGCGAGCAGAACCAGACGGCGCTGCGACTGGGCCCACTCGGCGAGATGTCCGACCACCGCCCGCTCACCGAGCGGCCAGTCGGCGAAATCGGTATCGCTCAGCCAGAGCTCGCGGCATCCCACCGCTGCCGCCTCGGCGAACGCGTTGCGCAAGGCGGCGTGGAACTCGCCGCGGGTCGTGATCAGCTGGCCATCCGCGGGGATCGTCATGTCGCACCTCCAAGAAAGTCAGGCGGTCTCCGATCGTACCCAGCCCGCGGCGATCCACTGTCCCAGCAGATCGCGCGCCTCGGCGCTCAAGCGGCTGGATTCGCGCGCGTCCAGGCGGCGCGCGTCGGCGAGCCGGTGCATCAGGCGCGCATCGCGCCCGGCGGCACGGAACGACTCGCCGTTGATGAACACGAAGTGTGCGTCGTAGAGCATGCGGGTGCGAGCGTCGAGGCGCACCTCGCCGACGCCTGGCGCCATCGCTGCCGCGTCGAACCAGACCTTGGGCTTGGGTTCGCTCAGGTACTCGCCCAGCGCACAGGCCAGCGCCTTCGGATCGGCGAGCACGCGCGCCACCGCGGCAGCGGCGTACGCCTGCAATGCCGGCGGGATGCGGGCCGGCTCCGCGCTCGCCCTTTGCGTCGGATCGCTGTACAGCGCATCGCGCTCCGGTGGCTCGCTGGCGTCGATCATGCGCTGCAGCACTTCACGGCCGAGTTCGGCACGCCCGGCCGCGCGAAAGCCGACCGACGCGGTCATGCAGGGTCCTTGCGCGACGCCGTCGTGGGCCCAACCCGGCGGCAGATAAAGCATGTCGCAGGGCTCGAGCAGCCATTCGTGCTGCGCCGTGAAGTTCGCGAGAATCTTCAGCGGCGCGCCCGCCACCAGCGCCGGGTCGACCACCGGGCCGACGCGCCAGCGGCGCCGACCTTCCAGCTGGAGCAGGAACACATCGTACGAATCGACGTGCGGCCCGACACCCCCACCATCGCTGGCGTAGGAAATCATCAGGTCGTCGAGCCGCGCATCGGGCACGAAACGAAAGCGTGCGAGCAGTTCGTGGGCCGCGTCGACATGCAGATCGACCCCCTGGACCAGCAAGGTCCAGCCGGGTTGCCTGAGCGGCGGCAGCGCGCGCCGCGGCAGCGGCCCGTGGCGCAGATGCCAGCGCGCACGCCCCGGCACGCGCTCATCGACGCGTGCGGGTCTGCCTCGATACCTTCGGCCCTCCGCCGGCACGCATTCCTGCTGCATCTGCGCCGGCCAGCCCTGCACGACCAGGCGCGACTCGACCTCGCTGTGCTCCGCCAGTTCGAACAGTTGTGCGCGGCTCAGCAGCACCATGCCCCCCGGCAACGCCTGGCGCACGAGGAGCGGCTTTCTCTGCCAGTGCCGGCGCATGAAATCCTGCGGCGAGAGGCCGCCCAGCAGCGGCGTTGGCTCCAAGATCTCCATGCGGTGATTGTGCGATGATCCTGCGATGCTCATCTCCCGACCCTGCGTCGTCAGCCTCACCTGGCTGCTGCAGGACGCCCAAGGCCAGCTGATCGACGAGCTCAAGGAGCCGGTCGAGTTCTTCTACGGCGGCGACGATCTGCTCGCCAAGGTCGAGGAAGCGATCGTCGACCAGGAAGCCGGCTTCGAGGCTTCGCTCCACCTCGAACCCGAGCACGCGTTCGGCGAGTACGACTCGGCCCTGGTGTTCTTCGAGGAACGCTCGGTCCTGCCCGATGCGATCGAGGTCGGCATGCAGTTCGACGGCGTCCCTGAAGGAGCGGTCACGCCCGACATGCCCGCGGACGCGATCTACACCGTGACCGAGGTCTACCCTGACCACGTGGTGCTCGACGGCAACCATCCGCTGGCCGGGCTGGCGCTGCGCCTGGCCTTGACGGTCCGCGGCGTGCGAGAGGCCAGCGCCGAGGAGATCGATGCCGGCAGCGTCGGCGCGCCGGTGTTCAAGGTGCTGCACACCGCGCCGGGCGGATCGCACCTACATTGAACCGCCCTCGCCGCGCGGCGTCGCGGCGCCTGCGCCGGCCGCGCGCGGCGCATCCAGTCCCTCGCCTTCACGCGTCATGATCGGGCCCTTGCCGCTGAAGCGGTCGAGCGCGAGGTAGATCACCGGCGTGATGAAGAGCGTGATCGCCTGCGAGAACAACAGCCCACCGACCACCGCCAGACCGAGCGGCTGGCGCAACTCGGCGCCCGCGCCCAGACCGAGCGCGATCGGCAACGCGCCCATCAGCGCGGCAAGGGTGGTCATCATGATCGGCCGAAAGCGCAGCACGCAGGCCTCGCGGATCGCCGCGGCCGGCGCGGCACCGCGGGTGCGCTGCGCATCGAGCGCGAAGTCGATCATCATGATCGCGTTCTTCTTGACGATGCCGATCAGCAGCAGGATGCCGATGGTCGCAATCAAGGTCAGGTCAACATTGAAAAGCCTGAGCATCAGCAGCGCACCGACCGCGGCCGACGGCAGGCCAGCGAGGATCGTCAGCGGATGGACATAGCTCTCGTACAACACGCCAAGCAGCACGTAGATCACGAGCAACGCCGCGACGATCAGCACCACCTGGCCGCCCTGCGCGCTCTTGAACACCGCGGCATCGCCGCCGTAGCTCGTGATGATCGACGCCGGCAGCCCGATTTGATCGCGGTACTTCTCGAGCCGGGTGGTCGCATCGCCGAGCGCCGCACCGGGCGCCAGGTTGAACGACACCGTCACCGCCTGCAGCTGGCCCACATGGTTGATCGAGGTCGGCCCGACCGTGCGCGTGACCGTCGCGAAACTGGAGAGCGGCACCAGCGCACCGGTGGACGCGCGCACATGGATGTTGTTGAACGCACTCTCGTCCTGCTTGTCCTGTGGCGCCACCTCCATGATGACCTGATAGCTGTCGACGTTGGTGTAGATGGTCGAGACCTGCCGCTCGCCAAACGCGCTGTAGAGGGTCGAGCGGATCGCGTCGATCGACACGCCCAGCGTGTTGGCGCGGTCGCGGTCGATCTTCAGCGAGGCCTGCAGGCCCTTCAGCTGTGAATCGCTTGTGACGTCTCGAAAGATCGGATCCGTGCGCATCGCGCCCTGCAGCTTGTCGGCCCAGTTGCTGAGCTCGCCGGCCTTCACGCTTTGCAGGATGTACTGGTACTGCGCCTTGCTGATGCGCCCGCCCAGGCGCAGGTTCTGGATCGGCCGCATGAACACCGTGACGCCAGGCACCTCGCGCAGTTTGCGGCGCAACTCCTCGACCACCTGCGTCATCGGCGCACGCTCACCGAATGGCTTCAGGTTGATGAACAGACGTCCTGAATTCTGTGTGCCCCCGCCGCCGATGAACGAGTTCACGGTGGCCACATTCGGGTCGGCCATGAAGACCGCGGCGACCCTTTCCTGGAGCGCGACCATGGCCGTGAACGAGGTGTCCTCGGAGGCTTCCGCAGTCACGCTGATCTGGCCGATGTCCTCTTCGGGAAAGAACCCTTTCGGGATCGTCACGAACAGGTACGCGGTGGCGACGAAGGTCAGTGCGGCGACCAGCAGCACGGCGCCGCGATGGCGCAGTGCCAGGTCGAGCGCCCGGGTGTAGGCGTGCAGCAGCGCATCAAAGCCACGCTCGAACGAGCGCACGAGCGCGCCCGGTGGCTTCTTGTGCGCGTCGTCGGTCAGGAAACGGCTGGCCAGCATCGGCACCAGGGTGAGCGACACGAACGCCGACACCACGATCGCCAGCGCGACGATGACGGCGAACTCGTGGAACAGCAGGCCGATCACGCCCGGCATGAAGAAGATCGGGATGAAGACGGCGATCAGCGAGGTCGAGATCGAGATGATCGTGAAGCCGACCTCGCGCGACCCGCGCAGCGCGGCCTGGAACGGTGGCACGCCGTTCTCGACGTGGCGCATGATGTTCTCGAGCATCACGATCGCATCGTCGACGACCAGCCCGACCGCCAGCGTGATGCCCAGCAGCGAGATGTTGTCGAGCGTGTAGCCGAAGGCCCACAGCAGCGACAGCGCCCCCACCAGCGAGATCGGCAGCGACAGCATCGGGATTGCGGTGGCGACGAAGCGGCGCAGGAACAGGAAGATCACCAGCACCACCAGCACCACGGTGCCGAGCAACGTCAGGTTCACGTCGTGCAGCGCGGCCCGGATCGACACCGAGCGGTCGTTCACGAGAGAAATCTTGATCGACGCCGGCAACTGCGAGCGAAATTCGGGGATCGCCGCGCGCACCGCGTCGACCACCTTCACGGTGTTGGCGTCGGGCTGGCGGTAAACGGCGACCGAGATCGAGTGTTCGCCGTTGAAGCTGGCGAATGTCTTGACGGTCTCGAAGCTGTCTTCGACATCGGCCACATCGCGCATGCGCACCAGGTTGCCGCCCCGATTGCTCACGATCAGGTCGGCAAACTCGGCGGCGTTGCGCAACTGTCGGTTGGCCTGCAAGGTCAGCGTCTGGGCCGGCCCTTCGAGGGTGCCCACGGGGGTGTTGACGTTGGCCGCGCGCAGCGCCGCAGCGAGCTCGTCGAGCCCGATGTTGCGCGCCGTCAGCGCCTCGGGGCGCACGCGCACGCGCACCGCGTAGCGCTTCTGGCCGAAGATCGTGATCTGCGCGACGCCGGGCAACGTGGACAGGCTCGGCGAGATCAGGTGCTCGGCATAGTCGTTCAGGTCCGACAGGCTCATCGACGGCGACGTGAGCGCGATGAACAGCACCGAGGCATCGGCCGGATTCACCTTGCGGTAGGCCGGCGGCACCGTCATGTCCTGTGGCAAGGCTCGCTGCGCACGCAGCAGCGCCGCCTGCACGTCCACCGCCGCCGCATCGATGTCGCGTCCTTCGTCGAACTCGAGCGTGAGCGAGGTCGCACCCAGCGTGCTGCTCGAGCTGATGACGCTCAGGCTCGGGATGGTCGCAAACTGCTTTTCGAGCGGCAGCGCGACCGAGGTCGCCATCGTCTCGGGGCTGGCCCCCGGCAACGCCGCATAGACATTGATCACCGGCGTGTCGTAGCTCGGCAGCGCCGCGACCGGAATGCGCGAGTAGGCGATGACACCGGCCACGACGATGGCCGCGTTCAACAGCACCGTCAGAACCGGACGGCGGATGAAGAGCTCCGAAAGGTTCATGGCTTCGCCAGTGCCGCAGCCGAGGCAGCCGCGGGACCGCGTGCCCCACTCGCACCGTCGCGCGGGGCAACCGGGGGATCGCCACGC
>JBDSBD010000314.1:0-2661 GCA_039921765.1 Burkholderiaceae bacterium | reverse complement strand
CGGTAGTGCGGCCATCGCCCGCGCCCGCGTCGATGGCGTCCTGCATGCTGATCGCGTCGTCCGCGCATCGGTGGCGCAACACGATCAAGCCCTTGGTGAAAAGGACCGGCAGATCGCCGATCGCGACCAACAGCTGACCGTCCTGGCCCGCGTGCACGAGGCGACCCGCCCGTCGCGCAACCGCAAGATCGCCGGGGATTTCGGCAGCGCCAACAGCATCGTGTCGCAGGATGCGCGGATTCTGCGGGACCAGGCGCGCCACCTCGAGCGTAACCACGACATCGCCCGCAACGCGCTCAACATCCTTGAGCAAAACACTGTCGGGTCCGGTATCGATGTGATCCCGGCGCCGCGCCAAGCGGGGCAGGCCATCGACCAGGGACTTGCGCAGGCACTGCGCGACCTGTGGGACGACTGGTGGGATCGCCCGGAAGTCACCTGGGCGCACGACTTCGGCAAATGCCAGCAGCTGCTGGCCCGCAGCCTGTACCGCGATGGCGAGTCGCTGTTCCAAACGCTCGCCGGCCCGATCCCGGGCCTTGAGCACGGCACGCTGGTGCCGTTCTCGATCGAGATGTTCGAGGCCGATCTGCTGCCGCTGGACTTCAACGACGCCAAGCGCGGCATCCTGCAGGGCGTCGAGCGCAACGCTTGGGGCCGGCGTCTGGCCTATCACCTGTTCCGCCGCCACCCCGGCGAGCCGGGTGCCTACGACGTCCATACAGACCGGGTGCTGGCTGAGCACGTGCACCACATCGCACTGGTGGACCGCATCCACCAGGTGCGCGGCCTGTCGGTGTTCGCCAGCGCCATTACGCGCATGGAAGACATCAAGGATTACGAAGACAGCGAGCGCATCGCCGCCAAGGTCGCGGCGTCGCTCAGCGCCCAGATCATCAAGGGTCAACCGGAAAACTATGGTCAGTCCGATCTCACCAGTGGGGCATTGCTCGCCACTGGCGATGCCGGCCGGGAGTACAGCTCCCTGACGATGCGCCCGGGCATGATCGCCGATGACCTGCTCCCCGGTGAGCGGGTCGAGATGATTGACAGCAAGCGCCCCAACCCCAACGCCGAGACGTTCCGCAGCGGTCAGCTGCGTGCGGCGTCTGGCGGCATTGGCGTCAGTGCCAGCAGCTTGATGCGTGACTACGGCGGCAGCTACAGCGCCCAGCGGCAGGAGCTGGTGGAGCAGTGGGGCGCGTACCAGAAGGCGGGCGAGTTCTACATCGCCCAGGTGGTCCGTCCGATCTGGCGCAAGTTCGTGCAGGCCGCAGTGCTCAGCGGCCAAGTGCGCATGCCGCGTGGCTGGACCCTCCAGCAGATGTCTGCCGCCACGTACGTCCGCCCGATCATGCCGTGGATCGACCCCAAGAAAGAGGCCGAAGCCCGCGCGGTGCAGGAAGACCGCGGCTGGGTCGCGCCCCAGAAGAACGTGCTCGAAATGGGCAGCGACCCAAACGACGTGCTGCAGCAGATGGCCGAATGGCGCGCAGCCCGTGCGGCTCACGGCATTCCTGACCAAGCGCCGGCGCCAAGCGCCGCGCCGCAACCACCGGAGATCGACTGATGCTCAAGACCAGGCTGCTGACCACCGCGCTGATGTACGCGATCACTGCGACCTACGCCGGCCCCACTGACGGGCTTGAACGCCCGCCGGTGCCGTCGGTTCTCGCGCTGAGCAACAACGGCAGCGAAGCCGAGCTGCTGATCTACGGCCTGATCGGCGACATCTTCTGGGACGGCATCACGGCGCTCCAGATCGTCGCGATGCTGGACCAGCTCAACGTCGACACCATCCGCGTGCGCATCAACAGTCGTGGCGGTGTCGCCAGCGAGGGCATCGCCATCCACAACGCGCTGAAGCGCCACCCCGCGAACATCGTGGTGGTGGTGGATGGCTCCGCCGAGTCGATCGCCTCACTGGTCGCAATGGCTGGCGATGAAGTGATCATGCCGGCCAACACGCTGATGATGATCCACGCGCCGTACACGCCACAGGGCGGCAACGCCAAGCAGAAGCGCGAGCAGGCCGAGGTGCTGGACACCATGGCGGCCGCGATGGCGGAGAGCTACATCGCCAAGACCGGCAAGCGCGCCGAGATCGAGGCGTTGCTGGCCGACGGGCTGGACCACTACTTCACCGCCGCCCAGGCGATCGAACTCGGTCTTGCCGACCGCATCGAAGAAACCGAAGGCGCGGCCGTTCCACAAGCCGCCGCCGCCGCCGCGTTGTGCAGCTACATCAGCGCCATCGCGAGCGCTCCCCCGAGTTTTACCGCCGGCCTTCGTGGCCGTATCCAGGCGTCCACCACGCCGCTCGTTTTTGCCTCGCTCCCCGAGGAAACCCAGCGGGCGGTCGTCGCCCACATCGAGGATCCATCCATGAAACAGCAATACCTCACCATCCTCGCGAACGGCGCGGGGACCCCGTCCGCTCCGGCGGCTCCGATCGCTCCCGTCGCCACCGCTCAGCCTGCAGCCCCGGCCTTGGCCGCGGCTCCGGTCGTGCTCGACCATTCGGCGGCCGTCGCTCTGGCAATGACTGCCCTGCGCGATCACAACACCGAGATCACCGCGCTTGCGGCGGCTCACGTCGACAACGCCGAGGTGCGTACATACGTCGACACGGTGATCGCGTCCGCTGACCCAAACGTCAGC
>JBDSBD010000313.1:0-5247 GCA_039921765.1 Burkholderiaceae bacterium | reverse complement strand
CGAAGCAGCCTGTGCGGCAACGGCACGCGGCGCGGCCGGCTCGCCCTTCACCGCGCGCGATTTCTCGATGGCAGCCTGCCGGCGCTTGAGCATGCGGTCGCGCACATAGTCCTGGAACGACAGCGTGCTCATCGACAGCTGGGCGATGTCGTCTTCCACACTGGCGTCGGCTGCAGCCGCAACTTTCGCGACGGGTGCCTGCGCGCAAGGGGCCACCTTCTCATTCGGAGCCGCTGCCGGCGCCGCCAGGCGCTCGATCTGCTGCATGCCTTCGGGCGCCATGGCCAGCACTTCCACGCCCTCGCTGCACGGCCGCGTCGACAGCACGACGGCGTCGTCGCCGAGCGACTGGCGCACCTGGCTCAGGGCTTCGCGCGAGGTCTTGGCGGTGAATCGTTGGACGTTCATGGAGGGCGGTGCTCGTGGTCTGCCTGCCTGCTGGTGCCCGACATGATCCGCGCGCCGATGGCCCGCCTGCTCAAGCGCGCCGCGCCGCGCCTGCGCGTGCTCGGCCACAGCGAGATCCCTGAAACGCATTCGATCCGCATCGGATCGATCATTGGCGGAGCCACCGCATGAACCGCGAAAGAGGGGCCCCACGAAGTGGGGATCGCAGCGGGTCAGGCGGTGAAGTTGCCGACCGCGCCGACTTCTCGAACATGGGCCAACCGGCCGGAGGCAACGCATGAACGTTCAACGATTCACCGCGCGCACGTCGCGCGAGGCGCTCAGTCTGGTACGCCAGGCGCTTGGCGACGACGCGGTGGTGCTGTCGACCAAGCCGTCGATCGGCGGTGTCGAGGTGCTCGCGATGGCTCCCGAAGGCATGCGGCAGATCGAGCGCATGACCAGCGCGGCGCCGGCCCCGAACGCGCCGAAGGCGACGCTCGCAGCGCGCAGCGCCGCACGCGCCGAAAGCGTGGCGAGCGGCCCGGTCGATGATGACGTGGCCCGACTGTCGATGAGCACGCTGTCGTTCCAGGACTATGTGCGCGAGCGCATGCTCAAGCGTCGTCATGCCGCGTTGTCGGGCAGGGCCGACCCGGATGAGTCGACGTTGGATGGCGCCGCGGCACTCCCGCGCGGGGCCGCGCCAGAGGCAGACGGGCCGCGCAGCAGCCCTGCGGGCGCTTCCGGCAGCGCCGATGCGGCACCGGCGCGCGGCACGGACGCCGCGGCCGAGCGCGCCAGCGTGCTCGAGCAGCGCATGACCGAAAGCACGGCTGGTTTGGCTGCCGCCACGCGCCAGCGGCTGCGCGCGGCCGACCCGTTGGCGGGCGACATCCGTGTGCCGGGCCTGGCCGACCGCACCGACGCCGAGTCGCCGAACGCGGCGCAGGCGCAGACGCGCCAGGACCAGGACAACATGCTGAGCGAGCTGCGCCAGGTCAAGGGCCTGATCGAAGAGCGTTTCGGCGCGCTGGCGTTCATGGAAAAGCTGCAGCGCCAGCCCCGCCAGGCGCTGCTCGCGCAAAGGCTGCTCGATGCCGGCTTCTCGACGGCGCTGATCCGCAAACTCGGCGACAGCCTGCCGGCCGACGCGCTCGACGAGACCGCCTGGGCCTCGAGCGTGCTCGAACACAACCTGGTCTCCGCCGAAACCGAACGTCCGCTCGAAGACCAGGGCGGCGTGTACGCGCTGGTCGGCTCCACCGGCGTCGGCAAGACCACGACCACGGCCAAGCTCGCGGCGGCTTTCGCAGCCAAGTACGGTGCCGCCCACCTCGGGCTGATCACGCTCGATGCCTATCGCATCGGTGCGCACGAACAGCTGCGCGCCTACGGGCGCATCCTGGGCGTGCCGGTGCATACCGCGCACGACCGCGCCTCGCTCGAGGACCTGCTCGAGCTGCTGGCGGGCAAGAAGATGGTGCTGATCGACACCGCCGGGATGGCACAGCGCGACACCCGCACGCGCGAGCTGCTCGACATGCTGCAACACCGTTCGATCCGCAAGCTGCTGGTCGTGAACGCCGCGTCGCAGGGCGAGACCATCGAGGATGTGATGGTGGCGTACCGGGCCGCGGTCTGCGTCGGCGTGGTGCTCTCCAAGCTCGACGAGGCCGTCAAGCTCGGCCCCGCGCTCGACGCGCTGATCCGGCATCGCCTGAAGATCGTCGGCGTGGCCAACGGCCAGCGCGTGCCCGAGGACTGGCACCGCCTGTCGGCCAACGCGCTGGTGCAGCGCGCGCTGCGCGCCAGTGCCGGCAGCGCCTACAAGCTCGACGCGAACGACGTGAACCTGATCTTCACGGGCGCGCACGGTGCGATGCATGCCGGGCCGCACGCGGCCCTGCACGCCTGAGCGGCAACGCCTTGCCGCTGATCTCCGACGACGCCATGAACCGAACCGTGATGCGCGACCTCTCCTCCCGCCCGACCCCCCTCGATCAGGCCGACGGCCTGCGCCGCCTGTTCGCACATGCCCGCGCCTGCGTCGTGCCGGTGGTCTCCAACCCCTTTGTCGCCTTCGGCGGCGTGATGCTCGAGCGGCTGTGCACCGCGTTCGCCGAGCATGGCAAGCACACCCTGGTGATCGATGCCGCCGAGCGCGCGAACGGGCCTTCCGAGCTGGCTCTGGTCGATCTGTCGGCCTGCATCGAGCGACTCTCGCCCCAGGTTTCGTACCTCGCGGCGCGCGGCCTGCCGGTGCGCTTCGTCGATCCGACCGGCTCGACCGCACCGTTCCTGGATGCCGTGGCCGAGGCCGCGCCCCACGCCGATGTGGTGTTGGTCCACGCCAGTGCCCCCGAGTTGTGCCGCTTGTTCGCACACGGCGCCGATCCGGGCCGCGCCGGCGCGGTGACCTACCGCCCCTTGATCCTTGCCGACGATCGACCTGCCAGCGTGACGCATGCCTACGCCGCGATCAAGTTGCTGACGCAGCGTGCCGGGCTGGTCGTGCACGACCTGCTGCTCGGCGCCGCGCCGCACTCGCCGCGCTCCGAGCGCATCGCGATGCAGCTCGCGACCTGTGCCGACGACTTCCTCGGTGCGGTGCTGCGCGACTGGGTCCAGATCGACCCGGCCTGCGACGCCACCGAATCGCCCACACCCGAGCTGCGCCGGCTGGTGCGCGAGCTGCTGCGCCTGGCACAGATTGATGACGTGCGCCCCGTGACCGGCGCACTCGTTCGAGACGGTGCGGTCCTGGCCTGGGCCGCCCATTGAATACCCGGAGCGCTTGCATGTACACCGCCAAAGGCCAGCTCGACCTCAATTCGCAGCTCAAGCAGTACGGCTCGCTGGTGCGCCGCCTGGCCCACCAGATGATCGCCAAGCTGCCGGCCAACGTCGAGATCGACGACCTGATCCAGGTCGGCATGATCGGCCTGACCGACGCGCTCTCGCGCTTCGATGCCTCGCAGGGCGTGCAGTTCGAGACCTTCGCCACGCAGCGCATCCGCGGCGCGATGCTCGACGAGTTGCGCGGCACCGATTACCTGTCGCGCGGCACGCGCAAGCAGCAGCGCTCGATCGAATCGGCGGTGCATCGGCTCGAGCAGAAGCTCGGGCGCGTGCCGGTGGAGAGCGAGATCGCGCGCGAGATGGGCATCACGCTGGCCGAGTACCAGGATCTTCTGGGCAAGGTGCGCGGCACCCAGCTCGTCTACCTCGAGGACATGTCGGGCGACGACGGCGACAACGACTTCCTGGACCGCCATGCCGGCAACGACGAGGGCAACCCGCTGGCCCGGCTTCAGGATCTGCGCATGCGCGAGGCGCTGGTCGAGGCGATCAAGGTGCTGCCCGAGCGCGAGCAGTACGTGATGAGCATGTACTACGAGCACGACATGAACCTGAAGGAGATTGCCGCAGTGCTCAAGGTCACCGAGTCGCGCGTGTGCCAGCTGCACAGCCAGTCGATCGCACGCCTGCGCGTGAAGCTGCGCGCCTACTGAAGCCGTCCGGCCCGAAGGAGACATTGCCATGTTTGCCGTGTTCAAGAGATCCCACGCCGAGGCTGCCGCACCCGAGGTCGTCGCGCCGGAACCCGGCCCCGACCTGCAGGCTGCGATCCGCTCGATCGGCAAGCAGGCCTCGACGATGGGCCGCGAGGCTGCCGAGGTGCGCGGTTTGATGGACGACGCCCAGAAGGTCTCGACACGCCAGGCCAAGGCACTCGCCGATCTGGCGGGCCGCGTCACCGAGGTCACGCGCGCGCAGGGGGGCATCGAAGGCGTTTCGCGCGACAGCCTGGGCGCGGTGGAGCGCGCGCGCAAGGCGGTCGAGGACGTCGGCAACGAGGTTGCGGGCATCGTCGCGACCCTGCGCCAGGTCTCGCAGGCGGCCGGCACGATCACGCAGATCGCGCTGCAGACCCGGCTGGTTGCGTTCAACGCGTCGGTCGAGGCCAAGCGCGCCGGTGAGGCCGGGCGCGGCTTCGGCGTGGTGGCCGACGCGGTCAAGGACCTGGCCGCCAAGGTCGAGTCCTCGTCCAAGGAGATCATGAGCACGGTGGGTGACCTCGATGCACGCATCGAGGTCCTGTCGCGCGAGATCCGGCTGCAGGACGACGCGACCCAGGCGCAGCAGCACCAGGGCGCATTCCATCATGCCCTCGCCGATGTGCAGGGCGGGGTCGCCAGCATCAGCAGCGCGGCCGAGCAAAGCCGGGTGATCTGCGCCGGGCTGAACGAGCAGATGGGCGCGATCGAGGCCGAGATCCACCAGGCCGGACGCGCGCTCGACGCGGCCATGAGCCGCAGCGAAGCGTTCCTGACCGTCTCGGAGCAGTTGATCGAACTGGTCTCGAACTGCGGCATCGCGACCGAGGACACGCCCTACATCGCCGCCTCGATCGAGGGCGCGGGCCAGATCGCCGAGCTGCTCGAGGAGGCCCTGCGCAGCCAGACGATCTCCGAGGCCGAACTGTTCGACGCGAACTACAAGCCGATTCCCAACACCAGCCCGGCGCAGTTCACGGCGCGTTTCAATGCGCTGGCCGATCGCCTGTTTCCGCAGGTCCAGGAGCGCATCCTGGGCTTGAGCCCGAAGGTCGTGTTCGCGATTGCGCCGGATCGCAACGGTTATGTGTCCACGCACAACATGAAGCACAACGTCGCGCAGCGCCGCGATCCCCTGTGGGACGCCGCCAACAGCCGCTATCGCCGTGTCTTCGACGACCGCACCTGCCTCGCGTCGGCGCGCAACGAGCGGCCCTTCCTGTTGCAGACGTACCGGCGCGACATGGGTGGTGGCAACTTCGTCGTGATGAAGGAAGCGGCCGCGCCGATCACCGTGAAC
>JBDSBD010000312.1:0-2681 GCA_039921765.1 Burkholderiaceae bacterium | reverse complement strand
ACCGGTGCCTTGGCGCATCAGCCCTGCCATTGCGCGGTCGCAGGTCGGCCAGGACACCAGCAGCCAGCGCCAGGTGGCCATGCACGTCATCGGCGAGCGTGTCGAGCATGGCGCGGTACTCCTGCGCAGCACGCACAGCGCCTTCTCGCAGCAGCGAGGCCAGGTGGTGGATGTTTCGGCTGAGAGTCGACAGCTCGGCGCTGGAGGCGATCAGTGCGGCCACGTGGTCGGTGCGATTGGCGCCGCCGGACAACACAGGCACGTCGGCAATGAGCCCGGCCAGGTACGCGGCACGCGACAGGCTCGCCGAGCGCGCACCGGCAGCGAACTGCTCGGCCTCTACACGCGTGAGGCGGATCGACAGCTTGACGGTGGTCGAGTCCAAAGCAGTTACTTCCGACCGGTCGGCTGGCTGCGGCACGGCTCGCTCGCCAAGCCCGAGTTCCCGCGCGACGGCGCTCCGCACCAGCACCGAAACGCTGACCCGCTCTGCCTGCGCACGCGCCACCAGCGCGGCCTTCAGGCCGCGCATTTCAACCGTGACGAAGTCGTGGGTGGAGGGGTTCATGAGCCGACCGATGGGAACAAGCGGGAGGCAAGCGAAGCGCTTGTGAAACTGGCGGCAGGCCGCCTATCTCTGCACTCACCTCTGCATTCATGTTCGCCTCATATAGAGGTCACCAGACCGATGATTTCGGACCGAAATTCGTCGCGGCAAGTAGCACTCAGTGCGACCGGCGTGCAGACCTGCAGTCGCTCGATGTGATGTCGCTTGCCGACAAGCACCCTTCTCCATGCGTCTCTTTCGCCGCGTCAAACGCGTTTGACGATGCGCGTTGGCTTCAAGTGATCGAGTGGCTGGACCGTTCTCGCGCGAAGCCAGGCGCGACCACGGTGGGCCGGGCGTGATCTGACCAAACACGTGAGTCCGCGGTGGGAGCCAACGACGTGTTGGGCAAATCCGCGGCTCAGGAATTGGACGAGAAGCGCTGGACTTTCAAATCGCGCACTACCTCGGCGGATGGATGACACTGTTGTCGGAGCCCGCGGCGTACTTCGATGTCACCGCGCTTGGCCAAGACACGAACTACGGCTGAAGCAGCCGAATGCCAAGCACCTTCAGGCCGCGCGTTCTGCCAACGCGCCGGGCATCCCGATCGTTCGAACAGCAAGTCCCGCGACGCTGAAGACAAGCTACCCGTTGCCCGACTGATGATGCGCCGGGTCCGCGAGGATGAGGCGGACCGCTCGCAGCGTGTCGACACCGACGATCGACAGACTCTCGCCTTCGTCGACGCACACGAACACCGATCCGTTGTCCAACGGCCTCCGATCGATGACCACTCGAACCAGCTGCCCTTCATGCTCCGCCATGACCAGCACGACGGGTCCCGATCGACGCTTCGGCTGCGAGGGAGCCGATGGCTGCGTGCTTGATGGCTTGGGCAATGTCGCACCAGATGCACCCCTCGGCCGATCTTCGACCGCGCTCTGCGAGATCGCAACTACAACCGGATCCGACTCCGTGCTCGCCGGGTCAGCCAAGCCGACCTGCGCCCGCAACGCTTCCACATCACCGCGCGAGACAAACTCCCGGCTGCCGACAAAGCCGAGCACCTGCACCGGGTGTGATTCCTGAAGCCGGCGAAGGTCGTGCAACTCCTTGACCCCGCGGCACCGTCCTTGGCGATACAGGCCCAGCAGCCAGTCGGGCGGATCGATCAGCGCGCAGATGAAGCCGACGTAGGTCTTGCTCTTGCCAAGCCGCCGCGCGATCTCGGCTTGCGACAAACCGGTGGCCAGCTCGCGCTCGATGAACAGCGCAAGCTCGATCGGCTTCAAGCCCTCGCGCTGTTCGTTCTCGATGACCTGGTCGTAGGAGTCGAACGTCTCGTCGACAAAGGCCGGGATGTCGACGCGGCCCAGCATCCTGCAAGCCCTGACCCGCCGAGCCCCGGCATTGACCATCCACCGGCCCGGTCGATCGGGGTGCGACCGGACCGAGATGGGAACCCTCACGCCGCGCTCGGCGATCGAGTCCGCCAGCTCCTGCAGGCCTTGCCCTTCGAACTCGGTGCGCGGCTGGCGCGGATCTTCGTCGATCGCATCGAGGGCCAGCTGCAGCGGCTTGCCGGTGGCGATCGCGTTTTGATCCGGTGCGTCCAGGCTGCCCAGGTCGTAGTTCATGGTGCCGCCCGGGCCGCGACGATCTCGAGGATGCGTCGCAGCGTCGGCTCGATCTCGACCCAGGCGTCGCGCGCAGCGGTCTTCTTCATCTCCCACAGCAGCAGACCTTCGGCCTGCGCCTCGGCAATCGCGCTGCGCTTGGGGATGTGGGCGAATTCGCCGAGCCTGCCGCCGACCTGGATCATCAGCGCCTGGTGGCGCTGCATGATCGCGACGAAGTTGGCCTTCTGGAACGGCGTCGCCTCGACCAGCGTCGGCAGCAGGCCAATCAGGTTCAGCTTCGGGTTCAGCAGTGCCTTGATCTTGTGGAAGCCCACGCGCTGATGGTTGAGCAGCGCGCGCACCCCGTCGATCGCTTCCTGGTTGAGCTGGATCGGCGAAAGCACGAAGTCAGCAGAGACGAGCGCGGAGATCATGCGGATGTCGGGGTTCGGATGTGTGTCGATGACGCAGACATCGAACCGTTCATCCATGGCTTTCAGGAAAGCCCGCAG
>JBDSBD010000311.1:0-6047 GCA_039921765.1 Burkholderiaceae bacterium | reverse complement strand
CTTCTTGCCCATCTTGCGCAGCAGGTTGCGCATGTTCATCGTGACGTCGCCGAAGTCGATGTCCACCGGGCACGGGCTCAAACACTTGTGGCACACGGTGCAGTGGTCGGCCACGTCCTCGAACTCCTGCCAGTGCTTGATGCTGACGCCGCGCCGCGTCTGCTCTTCGTACAGGAATGCCTCGACCAGCAACGAGGTCGCGAGGATCTTGTTGCGCGGGCTGTACAGCAGGTTGGCGCGCGTCACATGCGTCGCGCACACCGGCTTGCACTTGCCGCAGCGCAGGCAGTCCTTCACCGAGTTGGCGATCTCGCCGATGTCGCTCTGTTGCATGATCAGCGACTCGTGGCCCATCAGCCCGAAGCTCGGCGTGTAGGCCTGGCTCAGATCGGCGGACCGCAACCCGTCGGGCCGCGCCGCGCCGCGCAGCAGCTTGCCCTTGTTGAAGCGGCCGTCGGGATCGACCCGTTCCATGTAGTCGGTGAAATCTGCGATCTCGGCATCCGACAGGAACTCGAGCTTGGTGATACCGATGCCGTGTTCGCCCGAGATCACGCCGTCGAGCGAGCGCGCTATTCCCATGATGCGCGCCACCACCTCGTGCGCGGTCTGCAGCATCTCGTAGTTGTCGGAGTTGACCGGAATGTTGGTGTGCACGTTGCCGTCGCCGGCGTGCATGTGCAGCGCCACCCAGACCCGGCCCTTGAGCACCTGGCCGTGGATCCTCTGGCACTCGGTGACGATGGGTGCGAGCGCGGCACCGGCGAACAGCTCCTGCAGCCCGGCCCGGACCTGCGTCTTCCACGACGCGCGCAAGCGGTGGTCCTGCAGGTCGGCCAGGTAGCTGCGCCCGCTGTCGGCCTGGACTTCGTCGAGATGGGTCAACCAGTGCTGCCACAGCGCACGCACGTCGCGCAGCAGCACGAGCGCTTGTTGAACGCGATCCTCGAGCAGCTCGGCCGAGGCGATCTCGCCCGCATCGTCGGTCTTGGCCAGCGGCAGGTTGCCGGCGACGAAGAACGCTTCCAGCGCATCGAGCAGCGCGAGCTTGTTGCGCAGCGAGAGCTCGATGTTGATGCGCTCGATGCCGTTGGTGTACTCGCCCATGCGCGCCAGCGGGATCACCACATCCTCGTTGATCTTGAAGGCGTTGGTGTGCTTGCTGATCGCCGCGGTGCGCTTGCGGTCGAGCCAGAATTTCTTGCGCGCCTCGGCACTGACCGCGACAAAGCCCTCGCCGGCACGGCCATTGGCCAGGCGCACGACCTCGCTGGCGACACGCGCCACCGCGTCGGCATCGTCGCCGACGATGTCTCCGACCAGCACCATCTTCGGCAGCACGCTGCTCGATGCGGATGCCGCGCCGCGCTTGCTCTTGGTCGCGTAGCCGACCGCCTTCAGGTAGCGGTCGTCGAGGTGCTCCAGCCCGGCCAGCAGCACTTGCGCGCGGCGCCCGTCCTCCATCTCGAGGCCGCCGGCCTTGGCGAGCGCGAACATGTAGTCCTTGATGTCGACGATGCTCGGCACCGCGTCTTTCGCGTTGCCGAAGAACTCGAGGCACACGGTGCGCGTGTGCGCCGGCATCTTGTGCACGATCCAGCGCGCGCTCGTGATCAGGCCGTCGCAGCCTTCCTTCTGGATGCCCGGCAGGCCGGCGAGGAACTTGTCGGTCACGTCCTTGCCCAGGCCGACCTTGCGGAAACTCCGGCCCGGGATGTCGAGCCGCTCGGTACGCTCCAACTTCTTGCCGCTCGCATCGAAGTAGCGCAGCTCGAAGCTCGCCATCTCCACGTCGTGGATCTTGCCGAGGTTGTGGTTGAGCCGCGTGACCTCGAGCCACTTCGCCTGGGGCGTGACCATTCGCCACGACGCGAGGTTGTCCAGCGCGGTGCCCCACAGCACCGCCTTCTTGCCACCCGCGTTCATCGCCACGTTGCCGCCGACGCACGATGCCTCGGCCGAGGTCGGGTCGACCGCAAACACGTGGCCCGCGCGCTCGGCCGCATCGGCAACGCGCTGCGTGACCACGCCGGCCTCGGTCCAGACGGTGGCGACCTCGAAATCCAGCCCCGGCAGGGTGCGCATCTCGACCTCGCTCATCGCCTCGAGCTTCTCGGTGTTGATGACCGCGCTGTTCCAGACCAGCGGGATCGCGCCGCCGGTGTAGCCGGTGCCGCCGCCGCGCGGGATGATCGTGAGGCCGAGCTCGATGCAGCCCGCCACCAGCGCCGCCATCTCGGCCTCGGTGTCGGGCGTGAGCACGACGAACGGGTACTCGACCCGCCAGTCGGTCGCGTCGGTCACGTGCGAGACCCTCGAGAGGCCGTCGAACTTGATGTTGTCACGGGCGGTGGCGCGGCGCAGCGTGCGCAGCGTGCGCCGACGCAGCTCGGCCACCGTGCCGAACTGTGCCGCGAACGCGGTCACCGCGGCGCCGGCAAGCTGCAGCAACTCGCCGACGATGGCGTCGCGCGGCGCGCTTGCCGCCGGCGTGCGGCGCTTCTCGACCTCGCCGAGCCGGTGCCGCATGGCCTCGATCAGCAGCTTGCGCCGGCCCGCGTTGTCGAGCAGATCGTCCTGCAGGTACGGGTTGCGCTGCACCACCCAGATGTCGCCCAGCACCTCGTACAGCATGTGCGCCGAGCGGCCGGTCTGGCGCTCATTGCGCAGCGTGCTGAGCACCTCCCAGGCGCGCTGGCCGAGCAGCCGGATCACGATCTCGCGGTCGGAGAACGAGGTGTAGTTGTACGGAATCTCGCGCAGACGCGCGGTGGGAAGCACAGAGGCCGCGGCCGCGGCAAGCTGGTTCAGCGGGAGGGCTGCGTTCATGGGGGCCGGGCGCGGTGCACGCGCCGTCTTGGCACTGGGGGAGGGAAGCGATCCTACCGCAGCGCAGCAGCGCAAGCCGACCACTGACACCTCGGCGCGTTCGTGCGCCAGCGGGCTTTTCCCAGTTGCCGTGTGGCACCATCCACGCGATAAACGCAGTTGTCACATATCCTACGCACACTGAAAGGCTCGGCACGAGCCCTTTTTTCTTCCTGTCACGGAGTCGTCGTCATGAAATTCAAATCCCTCGCACTTGCCTCTAGCGTCCTGGCGTTGACCCTGTCGGCGTCGGTGCCGGCCCAGGCGCAAGTCCAGATCCAGTGGTGGCACGCCATGAGCGGGCCGCTCGGTGACTGGGTCAACGATCTGGCCAAGGAATTCAACGCGAGCCAGAAGGACTACGTCGTCGTGCCCACCTACAAGGGTAACTACGGCGAAACCCTGACGGTCGCGATGGCGGCGTTTCGCGCCGGCAACGCGCCCGACATCCTGCAGGTGTACGAGGTCGGCACCGCGACGATGATGGCCGCCAAGGGCGCCGTCAAGCCGGTCGGTGAAGTGATGACGATGGGCGGCGCGAAGTTCGACGCCAAGGCCTACATCCCTGCGGTGGCGGGCTACTACACGGCGCCCAATGGCCAGATGCTGAGCCTGCCGTTCAACAGCTCGACGACGGTCTTCTACTACAACAAGGACGCGTTCAAGGCCGCCGGCCTCGACCCGGAAGTGGCGCCCAAGACCTGGCCCGAAGTCGTTCTGGCCGCGGCCAAGCTGAAGGCCAGCGGCCACAAGTGCCCGTTCACGACGAGCTGGATCAGCTGGACCCAGCTCGAGAGCTTCTCGACCTGGCACAACGTGCTGTTCGCGACCCTGAACAACGGCTTCGGCGGCACCAAGTCACGCCTGGCGTTCGATTCTCCACTGCATGTGCGCCACTTCGAGAACCTGGCCAACATGGCCAAGCAGGGCCTGTTCGTCTACAAGGGCCGCGACAACAAGCCCGATGTAAGCTTCCCGTCGGGCGAGTGCGCGATGATCACCGCGTCGTCGGGGCTGTATTCGCGCGTCAGCAAGGAAGCCAAGTTCGCCTACGGCATCTCGACCCTGCCCTACTACCCCGACGTGGCCGGCGCACCCCAGAACACCATCATCGGCGGCGCCAGCCTGTGGGTGATGGCCGGCAAGAAGCCCGAGACCTACAAGGGCGTGGCGGCATTCTTCAACTTCCTGTCCAAGCCTGACGTGCAGTCGGCCAGCCACAAGCGCACCGGCTACCTGCCGATCACGATGGCCGCCTATGAGCTGACCAACAAGTCGGGCTTCTACAAGGAGCATCCCGGCACCGACGTGGCCGTGACGCAGATGATCCGCAAGACCACCGACAAGTCGCGCGGCATCCGTCTCGGCAACTTCAACCAGATCCGCACCATCATCGATGAGGAAACCGAGCAGATCTGGACCGGCAAGAAGGCACCCAAGGAAGCGCTCGAGGCCGCGATCGAGCGTGGCAACGAGCAACTCGTCCGCTTCGAGAAGGCGAACCAGAAGTGAAGCGGATGCGACCTGCGTCGCTGTCCAGGCTCGCCGGTCATGGCGGGCAGCAATGACGCGGGTCGCTGCTTCACTCGTCGAGGAAATGCCGGGATGGGTCCTGGGCGGACACGGGGCCGCAAGCCTCCCATCCCGACTCTCTCCATCGGGGAATGAAGCGGTCGGCGCTGCGCGCGCGTTCCTGAAGTGAAACCCCCACGCTCACTTCGCTCGCTGCCCCCCGAGGGGGCGCCTCAGTACCTTCGGGCGGCCGTGCGGTACTGAGATGGAAAAGCGCGTCCTGTTCCGATCCGGCTGGTTACCGTGGCTGCTGCTGGCGCCGCAGGTGATCGTGATCGCCGTCTTCTTCTTCTGGCCGGCCGGCCAGGCGCTGCTGCAGTCGTTCCAGTTGCAGGACGCGTTCGGACTGTCGACGCAATGGGTGGGGTTCGAGAACTTCAAGACCCTCTTTACCGACCCGACCTATCTCAGCTCGTTCCAGATCACCGCGTTCTTCTCGGTGTTGGTGGCAGGTCTTGGCATCGGCATTTCGCTGCTGCTGGCGGTGTTTGCCGACCGCATCATCAAGGGCGCGCTGTTCTACAAGACCTTCCTGATCGTGCCCTACGCCGTGGCACCGGCAGTGGCCGGCATCCTGTGGCTTTTCATGTTCTCGCCCACCTTGGGCGTCGTGGCGTATGCGCTGCGCTACATCGGCGTCGACTGGAACTACCTGATGAATTCGGACCACGCCGTGGCCCTGATCGTGATGGCGGCGGTGTGGAAGCAGATCTCCTACAACTTCCTGTTCTTCCTGGCGGGGCTGCAGTCGATCCCGAAGTCGCTGGTGGGGGCCGCCGCGATCGATGGCGCGCGCGCCTGGCGGCGCTTTCGCACGATCCAGTTCCCGCTGCTCTCGCCAACCACGTTCTTCCTGCTCGTGATCAACGTCGTCTACGCCTTCTTCGACACCTTCGCGATCGTCGACGCCACCACCCAGGGCGGGCCGGGCCGCGCCACGATGATCCTGGTCTACAAGGTCTACGACGACGGCTTCAAGAACGGCGACCTGGGCGGCTCGGCGGCCCAATCGGTGGTGCTGATGGCGATCGTGATCGCGCTCACCGTGGTGCAGTTCCGCTACGTCGAGAAGAAGGTCCAGTACTGACATGAAACCCCCACGCTCACTTCGTTCGCTGCCCCCATGGCCCCGCAGGGGCCACTGCGTGGCCCTTGGGGCGCCCCGTACCTTCGGAACGGCCGGGCGGTACTGAGATGGTCGAGCGCAACGCCCCGCTGCGCGTGCTGGCCCACGTCGTGATGGTCGTGGGCCTGCTGATCGTGGCGTTCCCGCTCTACCTCGCGTTGGTGGCCGCGTCGCACACCGCGCAGGAGATCATCCAGGCGCAGATGCCCTTGCTGCCGGGCGGCCACTTCATCGAGTCCTTTCGCACCGCGCTGTTCGGGGGTGGCGATGGCGGCGGCTCGACTGCGCCGGTGGCGCGCATGATGTGGGTCAGCCTGGTGACGGCGCTCGTGATCACGATCGGCAAGATCTCGATCTCGCTGCTGTCGGCGTTCGCGATCGTCTACTTCCGCTTCCCGATGAAGAACTTCTTCTTCTGGGCCATCTTCATCACGCTGATGCTGCCGGTCGAGGTGCGCATCATGCCGACCTACAAGGTGGT
>JBDSBD010000310.1:0-4831 GCA_039921765.1 Burkholderiaceae bacterium | reverse complement strand
AAATTCCGACCCACTCCAGACACCCACTCGAACGATCAGGTTTCCTCAAAGCCGTCATCGATCGGCGGCTTCTACCAGAGCGTGCGTTCTCGAGGATGCGCATCGCTCGAGAGGCCTTGTCTCGCTGTACCGACATCGGGCGCTCCTGCGTCGGCGCATCGAGCGCGGGCAGTGCCGGCCTGCGCTCGACGCTCATCTCGTCACAGCGTCCAAGCCGCCGGAGCTCGAGGGTCGGGGAAGTAGGCGCAGTAGGTCCCGGTGCGGATGGTGCGCCCCAAGTGATCCCCCAACCCGCGGTGATGCTCGTGGATGCGAGCCATGGCCTGGCGAACAGCTTTGGTGACGCTGGCTCGCGCGCGCTCCGAGCTCGAGGCGGCACGCCGATCGCGGCCGCCAAGGCCAACGGCGCGGGCGAGTTCTCGCACCAGGAAGTCGCGTTCGGCCTCGGCCTGTGCGGCCCGCTCGAGGTCCCCCTTGGCAAGTGCCTCCTCGCTGTCTTCGTCGATCTCGGCGAGACGCCGCCGGTACGCCTTCTTGGCTTGCGCATCGAGCAGCACACCGGCATCTCCGGCCAACGCGACAGTCAAGCCGGGCTCGACGCGGCAGTCATCATCGACGGCGCTGCCTGTCTCATCGGCGACCATCTCGAGCACATGGAAGTCTCGCTCGGGATGGGCGAGAAGTCGTGCGAGATATCGCAAGCCCTTCAGGTCGCGCAGTCGCATCGTTTGCCCCTGGAACACCACGGTCCAGTACTCACCCTCGCGGTGAAAGACGTTCTCTTCGGCAACGCGAATGCCTGTCAAGTCACTCCGAAATCGCTGCCTGGCACGACGCGAGCTTCGCCGCCGCGACGCTGAACAGGCTCGCCGTGGCGGGCATCGGGCCATGGCGTCACACGCGCTGTTCGGAACGCGCCGTGACTTGCCACCGATCGCGAAGACCCGCCGGTCTGCACCTCATCCCATGTGCAACCCGCCGTTGACCGAGAACTCCGCGCCGGTGGCAAAGCCCGACTCCTCGGACGCGAGCCACGCCACCATCGAGGCGATGTCGTCCGGTGTGCCCAGGCGCTTGACCGGGATGCCGGCGACGATCTTGTCGAGCACGTCCTGGCGGATCGCCTTGACCATGTCGGTGGCAATGTAGCCCGGGCTCACGGTGTTGACCGTCACGCCCTTGTTCGCCACCTCCTGCGCCAGCGACATCGTGAAGCCGTGCATGCCGGCCTTGGCCGCCGTGTAGTTGGTCTGGCCGAACTGGCCCTTTTCACCGTTGACCGAGCTGATGTTGATGACGCGGCCCCAGCCCCCGTCGATCATCTCGTCGATGACCTGCTTGGTGACGTTGAACAGGCTCGTCAGGTTGGTCTCGATCACCGCGTCCCAATCGGCGCGGCTCATCTTGCGGAACAGGCCGTCGCGCGTGATGCCGGCGTTGTTGACGAGCACGTGCACGGCACCATGCTCGGCCTTGACCTTCTGGAACGCGGCCACGGTCGAGTCCCAGTTCCCGACGTTGCCGACCGAGGCGTGAAAGGTGTAACCCAATGCGCTCTGCTCGGCCAGCCACTTCGCATGGTCGCGGTTCGGACCGCATCCGGCGATCACGTTGAAGCCGTCGTGGTGCAGGCGCTGGCACATGCGTGTTCCGATTCCACCCATCCCGCCGGTGACGTATGCGACCTTCTTGCTCATGATTTGATCCTTGTTGATGAGACTGCTTCTGATGGCAGAGCCTACCTCTTAGTTCACCGGCGCTGACGTTCCGGTCAGGAAAACACCGAGCCCGCTGCCACGTGAACGGTCACGAAGGTTTCCTATACTGGCGCGATGTCCTCCATCGAGCTTGCGGGAATCGGGAAAACCTGGGGCGACACCACAGCCTTGCACGACGTCACGCTGCGCATCGAGCCCGCCACCTTTTGCGTGCTGCTCGGGCCCTCGGGCTGCGGCAAGTCGACCACCCTGCGCATCGTCGCCGGGCTCGAGGCGGCGAGCGCCGGGCGGGTGCTGATCGACGGGCGCGACGTGACCGCACTGCCGCCGGCGCAGCGCGGCATCGCGATGGTGTTCCAGAACTACGCGCTGTTTCCGCACCTGAGCGTGGCCGAGAACATCAGCTTCGGCCTCGAGGTGCGCAAGGTGCCGGCCGCCGAACGCGCACTGCGCCTGGCGCACGCGGCCGATCTGCTCGGCCTGGGCGCGCTGCTCGAGCGCCGGCCGAGCCAGCTCTCGGGCGGCCAGCAACAAAGAGTCGCACTCGGCCGCGCGCTGGTGGCGCAGGCCAAGGTCTGCCTGATGGACGAGCCGCTCTCCAACCTCGACGCCCAGTTGCGCCAGGAGATGCGCCGCGAGCTGCGCGACCTGCAACGCCAGCTCGGCCTGACGGTGGTGTACGTGACGCACGACCAGACCGAGGCGATGAGCATGGCCGACCAGGTCGTGCTGCTCAACCGCGGCCACGTCGAGCAGCTCGGCACGCCGCGCGCGCTCTACGACCATCCCGCCACCACCTTCGCAGCGCGCTTCATCGGCACGCCGCCGATGAACCTGCTGGCACTGGAGGGTGGCTGCGTCGCCGGCAGCGCCAGCGTGGCGAGCGGCATCGCGCCAGCGGCGGCCACGCTCGGCATCCGCCCCGAATCGATCGCGATCGACCCGACCGGTCTGCCCGCCACGGTGCAGAGCACCGAATACCTGGGGGCCGACCTCGTGCTGCGCTGCGCGATCGGCAGCCAGACGGTGCTGGTTCGAACCGACGGCCAGCGCGAGCACGCCGCCCACGAGCAGATCGGTCTGCACTGGGCTGCCGCAGACGCACACGCGTTCGATCCCGCCGGCCGGCGCATCGATTGAAACCGTTTTCGCGCCCATCGCTTCACCCCTCACTTCAACGGAGCCGCACCATGCAACGCAAGACCTTCCTCAAGTCCCTCGCCGTCCCCTTCGTGGCAGGCGGCGCGTTTTCACTGGGCACCCTGGGCACGGCGCAGGCCCAGACCCCGGTCGAAGTCCAGTTCTTCTATCCGGTCGCGGTGGGCGGGCCGATCGCCAAGACCATGGACGGCTTCGCGGCCGGCTTCATGAAGGAGAACCCCGGCGTCAAGGTCACGCCGATCTACGCCGGCACCTACCAGGAGACCATCGTCAAGGCGCTCACCGCGCACAAGTCGGGCACGCCACCGGTCACCTCGGTGCTGCTGTCCACCGACATGTTCACGTTTATCGACGAGGACGCGATCGTGCCGTTCGACAACTTCGTCAAGACCGCCGACGACAAGGCCTGGATGAACGGCTTCTACAAGGCCTTCATGATGAACAGCCAGACCGGCGGCAAGACCTGGGGCATTCCGTTCCAGCGCTCCACCGTCGTGATGTACTGGAACAAGGATCTGTTCAAGGAAGCCGGCCTCGATCCGGACAAGGCGCCCGCGACCTGGGCCGAACTCAAGGACGCGGCCACCAGGCTGACGAAGAAGGACGCGAGCGGCAAGGTCACGCAATGGGGCGTGCAGATCCCGTCGAGCGGCTTCCCGTACTGGCTGTTCCAGACCCTGACCACGCCCAATGGCGCGATCCTCGCCAACGAGACCGGCACGGCGGTCAAGTTCGATGATCCGAAGGTGATCGAGGCGCTGCAGTACTGGGTCGACCTCGGCAAGGCCGGCATCCACCCGCCCGGCGTGGTCGAGTGGGGTACGACGCCGAAGGACTTCTTCGAGAAGAAGGCCGCGATCATCTACACCACCACCGGCAACCTGACCAACATCCGCGCCAACGCGAAGTTCGACTTCGGCGTCGGCATGATCCCCGGCCATGTGCGCAAGGGGTCGCCCACCGGCGGCGGCAACTTCTACATCTTCAAGAAGTCCACCGCGGCACAGCAGGAGGCGGCGTTCAAGTTCGCGAAGTTGATCACCCAGCCCGAGCGCGCGGCGCAATGGAGCATGGACACCGGCTACGTGGCGGTCTCGCCGGCCGCCTACCTGACCGACACGCTCAAGAAGTACGGCCGCGACTTCCCGCCTGCCCTCGTGGCGCGCGACCAGTTGCCGGTCGCGGTGGCGGAGTTCTCCACCCACGACAACCAGCGCGTCACCAAGGCGCTGAACGACGGCCTGCAGGCCGCCATCACCGGCTCCAAGACGCCGGCGCAGGCGATGCAGGATGCGCAGCGCGAGGCCGACCGCGTGCTGCGCTCCTACAAGTAGGCGCGGGCATCCCGCATGCACGCTGGCATGAGCCCACCGGACCGCCAGGGGCCACACAGCGGCCTGCTCAAAGCCCCTGGCGAACCCCCGGTTGCGGAGCCTGGAGGTTCCGGTTGAGCACCCGCACCGCCCTCACCGGCGGCGCCGTCTCGCGTGGCGCCGTCAACGCCTGGCTGATGCTGTTGCCGGCGATGGTGCTGCTGGTCGGCTTCACGCACTACCCCACGCTCGCCACGCTCGTCGACAGCTTCTTCTCCACGCCCAGGGGCGGCCGCCCGGGCGTGTGGGTCGGCCTCGAGAACTACCAGGTGATGGTGCAAGACCCGGTGTTCTGGAAGGCGGTGCGCAACAACCTGTGGTTCGCCTCGGCCACGATTCCGCTGTCGATCGGCCTGGCGCTGGTGATGGCGCTGTGGGTCAACGAGCGCATCCGCGGCCGCGCGTTCCTGCGCATGGCCTACTTCACGCCGACCGTGCTGCCGATGATCGCGGTGGCCAACATCTGGCTGTTCTTCTACACGCCGCAGTACGGCCTGCTCGAACAGATCACCGGGGCCCTGGGCCTGCCGTCGCACAACTGGCTTGGCGATCCGGACACCGCGCTGGCCTGCGTGACCG
>JBDSBD010000309.1:0-4161 GCA_039921765.1 Burkholderiaceae bacterium | reverse complement strand
CCGCTGCCTGCACTTACCGCATCGCCTTCGGACCGCGCGCTGGGCAGAAAGTGCTGACGCTGCAAGGCGCGATGCCCAGGGACGCGGACTTCAAGCAGCCGCTTTGCGCCGACATCGACGGATTCAGCTTGCATGTCGGTGCAGGCGGCGGCGCGCCTCGTCCGCCAGTTCATCGATCAGTTCGACGCTGTACACGCGCAGCGCCAACTCGGCCAGCACCGCGGTCTGATAGCCCAACCAAGTGCCGATCTCGAGCACGACGTCGTTCGGCTGCAAGTCGAGCAGGTCGGTCATCAGCGCGACCATGAACGGCTGCGAGATCGTCTTGCCATAACCGCTCGGCAGCGGCGTGTCGGAATACGCGAAGGGCTGCAACTCCAGACGCACGAAGGCGTGGCGCGGCACCTTGGCGATCGTCTCGATTGTGCACCGACCGAGCGCTGCCTTGCCCAGTCGCCCGGTGAGAAAGACCGTGTGCGCGACGATCTCCCCGACCATCGCCTGGCGCAGTATTGCGAAGTCCGATTCAGTCATGGAAACCGCCGAGCGAGCCCATGCTATGCCGCAGCGGACGAGTTCGCACCAGCCGGGCCCTCTGTGCCGAGCCCTCTGCCAGGCGCCTGGGGCTGGTGCAGCGGCGCGCGCTGGAGCACACTGTCGATCGGCCCGGCGGCTACAACGGGCAGTGTCGAGCCACGGCGGTCGATCAGTGCACGGAGGCCATCATGTCCATTCCTTCGCGACGTTCCAGCTGTTTCGAGAAGCGTGGCGTGCACTGCGACCACGAGCGCTTGCTGCGCCTGTCGCACGACCGGTTCCACGCGCTGATGTCGACGGTGCGGCACGGACAGTTCTGTGGCGAGCTCGCCCATTGACCGGGCATTGCCGCACCACGCAGCACCCGGCCTGGTCAAATGGCCACCGCGACCTTCCGCTGCTACGAGGAGCTGAATGACTTCCTCGCGCCTGAACGGCGCGGGCACGAGTTCGCAACACGCTGCGCGCTTTCCGCCACCGCCAAGCACATGATCGAGGCGCTCGGCGTGCCGCACACCGAGGTCGAGTTGGTGCTGGTCAACGGCGAGTCGGTGGGCTTCGAGCGTGCGCTGGCCGACGGCGACCGCGTCGCCGTGTACCCGAAGTTCGAATCGCTCGACATCACGCCGCTGCTGCGCGTGCGTGCGCAGCCGCTGCGCGAGACCCGCTTCGTCGCCGACGCGCACGTCGGTGGGCTGGCGCATCTGCTGCGCATGACTGGCTTCGACACGCTGTACGACAACCACTTCCATGACGCCGAGATCGAGCGGCTGGCGCACGCGCAGCAGCGCATCGTGCTGACGCGCAATCGCGAGCTGCTCAAGCGGCGCGGCATCAGTCATGGGTGTTACGTGCGGGCCCTGCATGCCGAACCGCAGTTGCGCGAAGTGTTCGAACGACTCGACCTCGCGCGCTCGGCCCGACCCTTCACACGCTGCCTGAGCTGCAACGGCCCGCTGCATTCGGTGGAGAAGGCGCAGATCGAGATGCTGCTGCCGCCGCGAGTGCGTGAACGCCATGAGCGCTTCAGCAGCTGCGACGGCTGCGCCCGCATCTTCTGCGAAGGCTTGCACTGGAGCCGCATGCGCGAACTGGTCGACGCGCTGCTGGGCCGCGAGCGCCTCGAGCAGCCGGCGATGCAGTTCGCCGAGCAAGACGAGATCAGCGCCACGCACCGCAGGGAGATTTCGTCATGACGCTCGTTGCCGACATCCTCAAGACCAAGGCCGAACAATCGGTCCACTCCATCAGCCCGGCCGCATCGGTGTTCGACGCCCTGCGGACGATGGCGCAGATGAACATCGGCGCGCTGCTGGTAGTCGACGCCGGCCAGGTCGTCGGCATGGTGACCGAGCGCGACTACGCGCGAAAGGTCGTGCTGATGGATCGCTCGTCGAAGGCCACGCCGGTGCGCGACATCATGTCCGCCCCGGTGCTGTACGTGCAACCGCGCCAGACGAGCGAAGAATGCATGGCCCTGATGACCGCAAGCCGGCTGCGCCACCTGGCGGTGATGGAGGGCAGCACGCTGATCGGCGTGATCTCGATCGGCGACCTGGTCAAGGACATCATCAGCGAACAGAAGTTCGTCATCGAGCAACTCGAGCACTACATCTCGGGGCAGCGCGGCTGACGGGTGATCTCGGAGCCCTCGACACAGCAAACGCAGGGCGCTGGGCACGGGTGCGGCCCGAAGCCGCATTACCCGGCAAACGCCCCTGCCGTGTGCGGCCGCATGTCGCTGTCGGGCTCGGCCACGCACGCCAGGATCGCGCGCCGGGCGGCATTGCGCAGCGGCGAACGCATACCGACCAGGGACACCGGGACGATCGGCGCACCCGTGCGTGCGGCGACGACGAAGGCGCTGAGTTTGAACGGCAGCAGCCCGGGCGCGCGCCGGAAGGTCCCTTCCGGGAAGACGAGCAGGCGTTCGCCGGCGCGGGCATGGGCTTCCAGAACTCCGGTGTCCTCGACGCCACCGGCCGCGCCGACACGCTCGACGAACACCGTACCGAGCCTGCGCAGCAGCGTGCCGACCAACGCCGTCGTGGCCAGCTCGCGCTTGGCGGCGAAGCCGAACTGCGGCGGCAGCGCGGCGACGAGCAGGATCGAATCGGCATAGCTCGCGTGGTTGGCCACGAGCACTGCCGCGCTCACGCTTGGCAGGCGGGCGAGGCCTTCGACTCGCACGCGGATCCCCGACATGGCGATCGCGCAGCGCGCCCAGGCGTGCGCCGCGCCGGCGACGCCAAACACCGACCAGGCCCACAGGGCCCAGGCGACATGCAGCACGGCCCACGCGGCGCGCCAGCTTTGCACGGCGGCGGCGCGGGCCTCGACCTTGTCGGCGTCGAGCACCTCAGCACCACAGCATTGCCTGCCGAGACAAGGTCAATCCAGATGGATGTCGCCGTCGAACTGAACCTTCAGCTGCAGCGCCGGGATCTCCAGGGTCATGCTGGCGGCAAGCGTGTCGGTTCCCGCAATGGCGGCACTGGCGACAGCCTTCGCCACCGCCTGCTCGATTTCGCGCTGCGAGTTGACGCCGATCATTTTGAGGAACTTGCGAATGCTGAGGTTGAGTGTCTCGTTGTCCATCAGGGTCTCCTGGTGGGTGTTACCAGAGCGGTTTGCTCAATTGCTGCGTGAACGAAGAAAACATCAGGTTGAAGCTGATGCTGACTCGTTCTTCCGCGCTCATGTTGGCATCGACGGAGTGCTCCAGAAACGAGGGAAACATCTGCAGTGTTCCGTTGCACACCTTGAGCACCACCTGGTCGGTGTTGTCGGCCGTCAGCTGCACGACCGGGGGCCTGATGATGCTGGTCTGTCTTCTCGGGTCATGGAAACTGATCGTGTCGGCGCCGGGCTGGGTGCGCACGTAGTAGACGCCGCTGAGGAAGTTGTTGGGGTGGCTGTGAATCTTGTGTGTTGCGCCCTGGGCCAGAACCGTGGCCCAGCAGGCAGCGATCTCGAACCCATCATGGCCGATACGCAGGAATCGCAGGATGCTGGTGGTGCCATGATCGACACACGAAACCAACTCGCGAAAGTCCGAGCGTTCATGCAGCGATTGCGCTGACTGCCACCCGCGGCCGGGCTCGAGTGGCGGCAGGCCGCGCCGCATCTCGGTCAGCGCTGCGAAAATGCTTTCTGCCAGGGCATCGCGCAAGCCGGCGTCGATCTGGAGTTTCCAGACCAAGCTCGGAAACATCGGAATGACGTCCGAGCTTTCCAGCCACCGCCTGACTTCATTGACCATGGCCGCGCCTCCGATCAGGCATGGGCGAACACAATGGCGAGCGTTGTCAAGAATACGCCGACACCCGAGCCACAGCCCATGACGCCCGACCCTTCGCGACCGCCGGATCGCCCCGCCAACCGCCTGGGCGGCGAGACCAGCCCCTACCTGCTGCAGCACGCGCACAACCCGGTCGACTGGTACCCCTGGGGCGAGGCAGCCTTCGCCAAGGCCCGCGCCGAGGACAAGCCGATCCTGCTGTCGGTGGGCTATGCCACCTGTCACTGGTGCCATGTGATGGAGCGCGAGAGTTTCGAAGACCTGGAGCTGGCGCGCCAGTTGGCCGATGGCTTCGTCGCCATCAAGGTCGACCGCGAGGAATT
>JBDSBD010000308.1:0-6109 GCA_039921765.1 Burkholderiaceae bacterium | reverse complement strand
CAGACGAGCAGGCGGAACTCTCTTTCTTGCAGTGGAAGTTCGGCTAGAGCGATGTATTCAAGTACGTCGTGAGCCTCGATGATGCATCGCGCCACTGCGCACGCAGAAGGCATGTCCCACAACTGCTGTGTCGAGCTTTGGGTCAACTGCGGCGAGAGATTGCGAAGGCTCATCGCATGGCAGAGAAGTTTAGTGAAGATCGGATCCGAATAGGAGTGGTGGGAGTGGATCGGCGTCGTTCCAACAAGCCTTTGCGAGACGGCCTTGCCCACATCTATCAATAGATCGAACTCGGCCAGGATCTCCTTGTAGCGTTCAAGCTTCATGGCGTTGGCTTGAGTTGCCTAACGTAAATTGGACGGAACGGCACCGCTCATAGCGGTCGGCCTATTGTCGAAGCCGATCCTGGCGCGCGCATCGGGCTTTCTCCTCTGTCATCCCCGTTCTGGCGGCACTTGCCAAGGGGAGATGCTTTCGCGATAGGCCGCCTAAAAATTCGCTGACGAACCAGCCAGCACCGGCCGTCCCTCCATCCGCGCTCCGTGAAACCTCGCACGGCGGGCCATCGCTACCCAGGCACGCCCTCGAACGGTGACGCATCGACCTCGCCGAGGCTCAGCGCCCGCCACACCTTCGCGGCCGTGAGCGGCATCTGCAGGCGTTCGGCCTTGGCGCCCAGGCCGGCGTGGTCGAGCGCGTCGATCACCGCGTTGACGACGGCCGGGGTGGCGCCGATCGTGCCGAGCTCGCCCACGCCCTTCACGCCGAGCGGGTTCAACAGGCACGGGATCGAGGTGTCGAACTCGGTCTTGAAGAAGTTGCGGCACAGGTCGGCGCGCGGCATCGCGTAGTCCTGGAAGCTCGCGGTCAGGAGCTGGCCGCTTTCGGTGTCGTAGACGATGCGCTCGACGAGCGCCTGGCCCATGCCCTGCACCGCGCCGCCCTCGATCTGGCCGCGCGCGATCACCGGGCTGACGACGTGGCCGATGTCGTTGACCGACGCGTAGCCCACCACCTCGACGTGGCCGGTGGCCGGGTCGATCTCGACCTCGCAGACATGGCAGCCGTTCGGCCAGGTCGGGCCGGCCACCGAACTGGTGGAGTCGACATAGATCTGCTGCTCGCTCTGGCGCGCCGCGAGCTCGAACAGATCGATGCCGACATCGGTGCCCACCACCGAAAAGCGCCCGGCGCGGTAGTCGATGTCGGCCGGCGCCACCTCGAGCGCCTCGCCGGCGAGCTGGCGGCCGCGCTCGACGGTGCGCTCGGAGGCCACCCGCAGCGCCGAGCCCCCGGTGAACAGCGAGCGCGACCCGGCGCTGCCGAAGCCGTTGGCGCGGTCGGTGTCGCCTTGCACGATGCGCACGCGCTCGGGCGCCACCCCGAACACGTCGACGGCGAGCTGCACGTAGCTCGTCGCGATGCCCTGGCCCATCGCCTGGGTGGCCGAGACGAGCTCGATGAAGCCGTCGGCCGACACGTTGACGGTGACTCGCTCCTCGAACGCGTTGCCGCCGGTCCACTCCAGAAACGCGGCCAGGCCGCGGCCGCGCAGCTTGCCCGACTGCGCGCTCGCGGCGCGCCGCGCATCGAAGCCGCTCCAGTCGGCGAGCGCCAGCCCGGCGTCGAGGATCTGCTCGAAGCGCCCGCTGTCGTAGGTCTGCGCCATCGCGTTGCGGTACGGCATCTGCTCGGGCCCGATCAGGTTGCGCCGGCGCAGCTCGGCCGGGTCGAGCTGCAGCTTGCGCGCCGCCGCATCGAACAGCCGCTCGGTGATGTAGATCGCCTCGGGCCGGCCGGCGCCGCGGTAGGCCCCGGCCGGCGTGGTGTTGGTGAGCACCGCGATGAAGTGCAGATCGATGGTCGCGATGTCGTAGATGCTGGTCGAGACCCACGGCCCGATCAGCAACTGGATCGCCACGCCCACGCCGGTGGCGTAGGCGCCCACGTTGGCAAGCGAGCGCACGCGCAACGCGAGCACGCGGCCGTTGGCGTCGAGCGCGAGCTCGGCGCGGCTCGTCACGTCGCGGCCATGCACCGCCGAGAGGAACTCCTCGACCCGCTCGGCCTGCCAGCGCACCGGGCGCTGCAGCGCGCGCGCGGCGAACGCGATCAGGATGTCCTCGGGGTAGGCGTTGGTCTTCATGCCGAACCCGCCGCCGACATCGCCGACGACGACGCGCACGTTCTCGGGCGTGAGCCCGGGGATGGCATCGCACAGCGAGGCGCGCACGCCGGTCGGCATCTGGCTGCTCAGGCGCAGCGTGAGCCGCCCGCTCGCGGCGTCGAACGCGGCAAGCACGCCGCGCGGCTCCATCGGGCTCGGCGCGAGGCGCTGGTTCACGAGGTCGAGCGCGACCACGTGGGCGGCGCCATCGAACGCGGCCTGGGTGGCCTTGGCGTCGCCGTGGCGCATCTCGGCGGCGATGTTGTCGGGTGCCTCGGGGCACAGCACCGGCGCGCCCGGCGCGGTGGCGTGAACCGGGTCGCTGACGGCGGGCAGCTCGGCGTAGTCGATCAGCACCGCCTCGGCGCCGTCGCGCGCCGCCTCGCGGGTTTCCGCGACGACCGCAATCACCGGCTCGCCGACGAAACGCACCACCTCGTGCGCGAGCGCGCGCCGCGGCGGCGTGGCCGGGGCGCCGCCGTCGGCACGCGTGAAGCCGGCCACTCCCGGCATCGCCTTGACGCCGGCCTGCACGAGTTGCGCGCCGGTGTAGACCGCGAGCACGCCGGGCAGGGCCTGCGCCGCGGCCGTGTCGATACCGACGATGCGCGCGTGCGCATGCGGCGAGCGTTGGAACGCAACGAAGGCCGCGCCCTCGGCGGCGACGTTGTCGACGAACTGGCCGCGCCCGGTGAGCAGGGCCGCGTCCTCGACGCGCCGGACCGACTGGCCGCTGCCGAAGCGGGTGGCATCGCGGGTGATGTTGTTCATGTTGGGTTCCCTGTTGCGGTTCACGGGCGTGCCGCGGGGCGGCGAAACGCTGCGGCAGGATCGTAGCCCGATCAGTGCGCCGCCGCAGCGCTGCCCGAGTCCGGATGCCCACGCGCCGCTGAACCGTTTCGCAAGAACGCATCTCGCGGTCGCGTTGCCAGCCACAAGCTGTTGTCGATCAAGCAGCCATTGCGCTGTTCGGAAGACATCGATCCGGTGCAACCCCAGTCGCAGCCCATGGGCACGTCGGGTGACGCCGTCCGTGAAGACTTCCAGGCGTGTGACGCGACCATGCCGCCGATGAGGCCGATCCGGCCGGGCGTGGCCGTATTGCTGGGCTATTCAGTCAAGCACATGCCGCAGCGCTGAGCGACGTCGGCCGCGCACGGACGCGCAGCACACCGAGCTACCGGCGTTTGCAGTCCAGCCGACAGTGGTCAGGTGAGCACCGGGGAATCGGACCTGAGCCGGGCCGACCGGGCCCGCCGCCATGCGCCGCCGGCGCCCAGGCACGCAGCGCCGAGCAGCATCAGCGCGCCGCTGCTGGGTTCTGGCACCGCAGGGGTGAACATCAACGGTATCCCCGACGAGGTGGTCGCAGTGAAGCCGGGCGGCAGGTCCAGCCAAACCGATGCCGTGTTGTAGAAATCGACCGTGCCTTCGTTCAGGCCCGGCATGAACACCGACATCGTCACCTCGGCCGTCGGGGGCAGCGCCGAGCCCGGGCCATAGTAGCGAAATTCGATGTTGCCGCTGAAGCTCAATGCATAGCTGCCAGCGGTGGTGATGCTGCCGTTGCCCTGAAGCAGGCTTGTCGGCGACAGACCGCCATACAAATCGCGAAACGTCAGGCTGTAATCAGCGAGGCGGTTGAATCCGCTCAGCGCACCGGGCGGCACGCTGCCATCCAGTTTGAGCGTGGCGGGGATGCTGAAAGTGCCGGGCGCAAAACCGACCGGCACGCCGATCGACCAGAGGTCCATGAACGACACCTGGGCGGCGGCTTGGCTGCTGCCCAGGCCGTTGCCGGCCGAAGTGCCGCGCAAGCCTATAGAGCCGGTGGCGGCATCGGCGCGCAGATCCACGCTGGAAGCGGTGCCTGCGCAACCCGTGCTGCGACTCAGCGCAAACACATCCTGCACGGTGTTCAGCGGCACGGACGCAGAGACATTGCAATTGCCCGAGTCACCGACCAAGTAAATCACACCGCCCGTGCGCGCTGTTGCCGCCGCAGGGTTCGACCACAGCAAGGCAAGGCAGCCGGCAGCGATCAGGGTCTTGAGTGGCTTCGTTTGCATCGTCATCCCTTGGGCGGTTGGGATCGGGATGTTATGGCGAGTGCGGCGGCGTTGGAACCCCCTACCACGGAACCGCTGGAACCGGCCAGACGATTACCGGAGCTTCGTCGGGCAGGCTACCGAAGCCGCACCCATGTTGGCCGGCCACCGCCGCAGTACGCACCGCACGTCACGCGCCGCCTCCCGCACCGGGACTTACAGCAGCTTGGCGATGATCCCCGCGACGGCGGCAAGCAGCACGCTACTGGCCAGTGGGATGAACCACTCGCGCCCGAGGAAGCGAAACCGGAAGTCGCCCGGCAGGCGGCCGAAGCCGAACTTCTCGAGCCAGCGGTGCAGCCCGCTGAACAGCAGCAGCGCCAGAAAGACGACGATGAGCCAACGGATCACGTGGGCGCTTCCTGGGACGTCCGACCGGTCGCGCCGGCCCACGCTGATGCCTTGCGCGAACCACGTGGACCCTCCACGGTGTTGGCGGCGGAGCCTGCCGGCGCGCTCGAAGGGTTCACGGTCACGTCCTTACAAGGTGTGGCTGCGGTCGCAGTGCACGAAGCCGAGCGGCGCCTCGACGAAGGTGGCGTCGCAGCTCTTCGCAAAGCCGATCACCTTGAAGAGCTCGCCCATCTCGTGCTCGGCGAGCAGTTTGTGCGCGTTCGCGGTGGTCTGGATGTCGGCGCCTTCGAGCATCTCGACCAGACCGCAGTTGATCAGGAAGTGCGCCTGCGAGGTGTAGCCCAGCACGTCGAGGCCGCCGTCCTGCGCGGCCAGCGCGATGGCGCTGAAATCGACGTGCGCGGTGATGTCCTTGGCGCCCACGTCGAGCAGCGGATCGGTGTCGGCACGGTGCGCACGGTGGCACATCAGGGTGCCGCCGGTGCGCTGCGGGTGGTAGTACTCGGCGGCCGGGAAACCGTAGTCGATGAAGAACGCCGCGCCGCGCACCAGGCGCTCGGCCAGGGTCGCCATGAAGGCTTCGGCCTGCGGATGAATCTCGGTCACGCTGCCGGGCACAAAGTGCGCGTCGATCGGTGCGTCGATCGGTGGGCGCAACGGCGTCGGCCGGTCGCGCCACGCGAAAAGCGCTGCGGCATCGTGCCCGGCCGCGCGTGCCGGTGCGCCTCCCGCGCCGCGTTGCGGTGCCTCGCGCGCTCCCACGTTGGTTGCCGGGTCGACCGACGCATCGGCCAGCGCGACGCCGCGCTCGAACCACTGCCCGCCATCGAAATGCAGCAGCTGCACCGGCATCGCATCGAGCACTTCGTTGCCGACGATCACGCCATGCATCGTCTCGGGCAGCGCATCGACCCAATGCAGCTTCGCGCCGAACGCCTGCAGGCGCTGCTGCTGGCGCTCGCGCAGGCTGGCCGAGAGCTCGACGATGGTGTAGCGCTGCACCGTGTCGCCCAGGGCCTCGAGCAGTTGCGCGGCGAGTGCGCCCGAGCCGGCGCCGAACTCCCAGAGCTCGGCGCTGCCGCAGGCCTGCAGCGCCTGCGCAACCTGGCGCGCGAGCGCGCGACCGAACAGCGGCGAGAGCTCGGGGGCGGTCACGAAATCACTGCCCGAGCCGGGCAGCAGGCCGAACTTGCGGCTCGCGTTGGCGTAGTAGCCCAGCCCCGGCGCGTACAGCGCCAGCGCCATGAAGCGGTCGAACGGCAGCCAGCCACCCTGGCGTGCCAGCGCGGCGCGAATCACCTCCGACAGCTGCGCCGATACACTGACGGCCTCAAGCTTTTGCATCGACACATTGTAGGAACCATGGCCGTGCGCGCCCCCTCACCACGCTCGTCACCCGCCGCCCGCTCGCAGCCGGCGGCGCCCGCCTCCGCGCGGGCCACGGCGGCGTCGGCGCGCGTGCCCGCTGCTGCGGCCACGG
>JBDSBD010000307.1:0-3979 GCA_039921765.1 Burkholderiaceae bacterium | reverse complement strand
GTGGTCAGCGACTTCCAGCATTCCCCCTCGACCGAGGAGGCGCTTTTCATCATGGTGCAGAGCTACGACCGGCTCGGATTGACGGAGCTGCGTGACGATGCCAACCGGGTGCTGCGCAAGAACTTCCCCGAAACAAAGATCGCCACGGAAGGCGGTCCCGGCACGAGGGCTCCTTGGTGGCAGGTCTGGTGAACCCCCTAGCCCGCGCGCGGATACAGCGCGGGTCCTCACGACAACAGCCCGCACGCAGCCCGTGATTCAACGCACAACTGCTTGACAGGCCCTAGAACGGCTGCCTCTGCACGCCCAGCGTCACAAGCCAGGCGAGCGCGTCGGCTTCGGTCGCCAGCGGCGTCATCGGCGGCAAGGCTTCGCGCAATCGCCGGCCGTAGTTCATGCCGGCCATGCGCGGATCGCACACCACGAGCAGGCCGCGATCGGTCTCGCTGCGGATCAGTCGGCCGGCACCCTGTTTCAGCGACACCGCGGCCTCGGCCACGAAGTAATCGCTGAACGCATTGCGCCCTTCGTCTTCGAGCCGCTTGACGCGGGCCTCGACCAGCGGATCGTTCGGAGGCGGAAACGGCAGCTTGTCGATCAGCACGCACTGGAGCGCATCGCCGGGAACGTCGATGCCTTCCCAGAAACTTTGCGAGCCGACGAGCACGGAGCGCGGCTGGGTCAGGAACTGCTGCATCAGCTGGCGTTTCGGTACCTGGCCCTGCACCAGCACCTGGATCGAGTCGCCCTGCGCGTCGAGTTCCTGCTGGAGCTGCTCGCCGATCGCGCGCAACGCGCGCAGCGTGGTCGTCAATACGAACGTGCGTCCACCCAGCGCGCGCGCGCAGCGCGCCGCCAGCACCGCGACCGCGTGCGGATGCGCGGGCTCGTTCGGCTTCGGAAACCCGCGCGGAACATACAGGCGCGCGTTCGCCGGATAGTCGAACGGGCTGCCGAGCCGCAACACGTGGGCATCGGCCAGGCCGGCCGATTCGGTGAACCATGACAGACGATCGTCGTCACCGAGCGTGGCCGACGTGAACACCCAGGCCTTGGGCGCGGCGGCCATCTGCTCGCGCAACGCGTCGCGGATGTCCAGTGGCGACTCGACCAGTCGCACCTGGTGCGGCGAAACGTCGATCCAGCGCACCTTGCCACTCGGCGCCTCCTCCCCGAAGGCCCGGGCCAGCTGCGCGAGCTGGCCGGCACGCTCGAGGAGCTTGCCGAAGTCCGGCGAGCTGGCGACGACGGGCTCCAGCCCCTGGGCCGCACGGTCACAAGCCTGAGCCAGCTCGCGCAGCACACGGACGAACTCGGCAATCCCCGCGCGTTCGCTCCAGCGCAGCTTCAGCGTGCCGCGCAGATCGCGCAGACTGCCGCTGGCGACCAGGCGCAGCTCGCGCGCCGCAAGCTCGCAGCCTGCGGCCAATTCCTGCCACGGTGCCAGGCCGCGCGCCTGCTGCAAGCCAGTGGCAAGCAGGTCGCGCGCAAAGTCGAGCAGCTGGGCACTTCCCAGGCTGGTGCCGAGAAACTGCACCCCAGCCTCGGCGAGCTGGTGGGCCTCGTCGAACAGCGCCACCTCGACGCTGGGCAGCAACTCGGCCACGCCGCTGTCGCGCAACGCCATGTCGGCAAAGAACAGGTGGTGATTGACGACCACGACGTCGGCGAGCATCGCTTCGCGTCGCGCCTTGACCACATGGCAGTCGCGGAGCTGCGGGCATTCCTGCCCCAGGCAGTTCTCGCGCGTCGAAGTCACGAGCGGGATCACGCTGCTGCGCTCGTCCAGGCCTTCGAGCTCGGCCAGGTCGCCGGTGGCGGTTCGCTGCGCCCATTGCTCGACCTTGGCCAGTGTTCGCACGGCCCAGCGGTCCGGCAGGCTGTCGACCTGGCGTGCCTGGCCCAGGCGGTGCAGGCAGAGGTAGCTGGCGCGCCCTTTCAGCAAGGCGACGCCGACCGGCAGCCCCAGTGCCTCGCGCAGGCGCGGCAGATCGCGCAAGAAGAGCTGGTCCTGCAGGCTCTTGGTGGCGGTGCTGACGAGCGCACGGGCGCCGCTGAGCAGGGTCGGCACCAGGTAGGCAAAGGTCTTGCCCACCCCGGTGCCAGCCTCGACGACCAGCGCGCTGCGCTCGTCGATCGCCTGCGCCACGGCGAGCGCCATGCGCAACTGCACCTCGCGCTGGACATGGCCGGCATCGGCCCGGGCCAGCGCACCGCCACGCGCGAATGCCGCGGACACGGACTCTTCGAGCGGCGTCACGCAGGCTCGGGTGGTTCGAGCTCCGCCTCGAGGTGGGTGATCTGGTCGCGCAACAGCAAGCGCCGCTTTTTCAGCCGGCGCAGACTCAGTTCGTCGTCGGGGTGGACCAGCGTCGCCTGATCGATCAGACTGTCGAGGTCGGCGTGTTCGATGCGCAGCTCGATCAGCTGGCGCGGCAGTGAATGCAGGTTGATATCCATCGACGCGCGACTTAGTCGCGGTTTTAGGTCGTCTGCGAAATCGCAAAGGGCATTATAGTTTTCGACCATGAGCATCGCAGCGCCCGTCGCCTATCGCCTCAATGCCACGACCGGCATCCACCGGGGAGACCGGGCCTACCAGCAAGATCAGGTCGAGGTCATCGCGCACGCGCGCGTTCCGGGCTGCGTCCTGGGCGTCCTGGCCGATGGCATGGGCGGCAAAAGCGGCGGGCGCAAGGCCGCCGACCAGGTCCTGCTGACGGCGCAACAACTGTTCGAGCGCTATGCGCCGAGCCGTGACGACCCTGGGGAAACGCTCAAGCAGCTCGTGCTCGAGGCGCACCTCATGATCAAGCTGACCGCGATCACCTCGGAAGAGGAGCCACACAGCACGGTCGCAGCATTCATCGTCAGCCCGTCGCTAAATTGCGACATCATCCATGCGGGCGATTCGCGCATCTACCACTTCCGCGGCGCCGAGATGCTGACTCGCACCATCGACCATTCGTATGTGCAGCGCCTGGTCGATGAAGGTCAGATCACCGAGGATGAGGCCAATACGCACCCACAATCCAATCTGCTGACGGGATGCCTGGGCACCAATCAGGATCCCCCGCTCAGCCTGGCCCATCTGAGCCGCCTTGAGGTCGGAGACTCGTTGCTGGCGAGCAGCGATGGTCTGTGGCACTACTTCACGCCACGCGAGCTCGGCGCGATCGTACACGCGCTGCCGCCGCGCGAGGCAACCGAGATGCTCGTCAGCAAAGCGCGCCAGCGCGCGCGCGGCGGCGGCGACAACCTGTCGCTGGCGTTGCTGAAGGTCGAGCCACTGGAGTGATCGACGCGCCGCGGCGCAACCGCGGTTCAGGGCACCGAGGTACCGGCGAGCGGCTGTGCCGCCTTCTTTCCGTGCGCTGCACGTTCGGTATTGCGGCGCTCAATCTCGGCTCGGTGCGCACGCGCTGCCTTGCGTCTCGCTTCGAACTCTGCTGCGTTGCGCGCTTCCCTTGCCCGGCGCGTCGTGTCGTCACGGCGCTGCGCCGCTGCGCGGGTTGCCACCGGGTCGGTTGCGCGCGGGCTGGCCTTGCGCGACGCCACGCGCGATGCACGCGGAGCTGACTTGGGCCCGGATGTTGCTGCCGACGCTGACGTTGACGCCGATGCTGAGACCGGTGCAGCCAAGGCCTTGCGCTCGCGCGCCTCATCGGCACTGATCCGACTGCGAATCCCTGCGACGCGCTCGGCGGCACGTTGTTTGCGCCGGGCATCGTCGAGCCGCAATTCCTCGCGGCGCAAGCGACCCAGAGCCTCGCGCTGCTGGCTGCGGGCCGTGTCGACGCAGCGTGTAACCGCAAAACGCGCCTGGCACTCACGCTCCCGGGCCGCAAAGTCGGCGCGGACCCACGCGCGTTCCAAAACGATGCGTTCGCGCTCGAGCGTCCCATCCGTGTCCGCCAGGCTCTGCATGCACCAACCCAAGACGCCGATCAGCACCAGCGCACGCAGGCCGGCGACCGTC
>JBDSBD010000306.1:0-5899 GCA_039921765.1 Burkholderiaceae bacterium | reverse complement strand
TCGCGCCACGACAGCACGGGCTGATCGGTGAAGGCACGGTAGCCATCGAACGCCGAGCGATAGACCGGCCCATGAACCGAGCGAGCGTCCGATGCCTCGATGGAAGGTGCCGCGGATGCCGACGGAGCAGGCGCGATGGCGGCGCTCGACGCGGCCGGTGGCGCATCGGCTCGGGCAGCGTCGGACGGCTGCGCCGCAACGCCACCCGCTGATGTCGCGAGCAGCGCCGCCGCCGTGGCGGTGCGAAGTTTGAATGACATGAGAAGTCCTCGGGAGATGCCTCGGGTCAACCAGCATGGAGCCGGCAGCACGAGGAGGTCGACGGGACGGCGGTGTCGCACCGCAGACGGCGCACTACCGCGTCACAGACGCATCAGGCGAGGACGGGTCGAGGGGGCCGCTCGGGACTCTCGGTGAAGAAGGAAGTTGCGCTGTGCGGAATCAGCGGCGCGATGAAATCGGCCTCCGAAATTGCCTCGAACGACAAGGTCGTGGCCGGCAGTGCGGCGGCCAGACAGCACGTAGCACACGCACTGCACGAACCCGCGCCGAGCTTGCCTTCGAGCTGCGCCTCAGACACGTCGCCGTGCACTGCCGCGGCCGATGCATCGGGGTGATGGCCCGAAGAATCGACCTCCAAGCCAGCGTCGTGCGCGTGCGGCGGCGTCCCGAACACATCTTCGTGCATCGGCCCGGCATCAGCCTGGGTTGTCCATGCACCGTGATGCCCGGGCCCGCAACCCGACATCGACATGGCGGCGAACCCCTGGACGGGAACCGCCAGGGCAACCAGACACATCAGCAGGATTCGCAGGTTGCGCAACATCGGGGCGCAGTCTAATTCATTCGCGATGATCGGGCCCAACCGCGGTCGGTTGCACGGCAAGAATTCGCTCCATAGCGCCATCCGTTCGGCGCGGGCGGCACGCGATTCACATGCCGCCGCGCCGCTGTTTCAAGCGAACGATCCGCGTGCTCGGCGGCATCCATGTGGCGGGCGGTCACCTGTTACAGCGCGTGCGCCGATCCGACCTCGCCGCGCATCCGGTCCAACGTACCGTCGTGCTGAGCCTGAAGCACTTCCTGCCTGACCTGGTCGCGAGTCAAGAGATGGTCCGTCGGCTGCTGAAGCTCGGGAACATAGGTCATTTCGCCGCGCATGCTGTCCAGTGTGCCGTCGCTGCGTGCCTGCAGCACCTGCTTCTTGACTTGTTCGCGCGTGAGCACACTGGCCGTCGACGCATCGAATTCGGGAGCGTACGCGGCCTCGCCGCGCATCTTGTCCAGTGTGCCATCGCGCCGCGCCTGCAGCACGTCCTGAACGACCTGGTCACGGGTTTTGCTCTGCGCGGCATGAGACGAGCTTCGCAGCTCAAGGCCCGCCGTGGCACCATCCACGGCGAACGCGGCCGGGGCGGCGAGCGAGGCCGCGATGGCAGCGAGAGTGGAGAGGGAACGAATCGACATGGAGGTACTCCTTGTTCACAATGTTTGACAGTCACCGGGCAGCCGCAGGGCTACACGGTAGTGACGCAGCAACTGCATCACGGTCGTCACTGTAGGGAGGCACACCCCACACAACCTTGTTGGCCAGATTACAAATTGGTCATGTTCAAAGCACTCCGGAGCAACCCGCCAATGCGCGTCCTGGTCGTCGAAGACGAAATGAAACTGGCCGAATACCTGCGCAAGGGTCTCTCGGAAAACGGTTACGTGGTGGACGTCGCACGCGACGGCGTCGACGGCAAACACCTGGGAATCCACGGTGACTACGACCTCATCGTGCTTGACGTCATGCTGCCGGGCATCGATGGCTTCGGCGTACTCAGGGCCCTGCGCGAACACAAGGACACTGCCGTGCTCATGCTGACCTCGCGCGACCGCGTCGAGGACCGCGTGAAGGGCCTTCGAGGCGGTGCCGACGACTACCTGGTCAAGCCCTTCGCGTTCAGCGAACTGCTCGCCAGACTCAACGCGCTGACGCGTCGCGGCGCCCGTCCCGGCACGCAGGTGTCGACGACCCTCAAGCTCGGCGAGCTCGAACTCGATCTCGCTCGGCGCAAGGCTTCCCGAGAAGGCAAGCGCATCGATCTCAGCGCCAAGGAGTTCACCCTGCTCTCCCTCTTGCTTCGCCGTCACGGAGAAGTGCTCTCCCGAACGGTGCTCGCCGAACAGGTGTGGGACATGAACTTCGACGGCAACACCAACGCGGTGGAGGTGGCGATTCGCCGGCTGCGCGCAAAGATGGACGATCCTTTCGAGGGCAAGATGCTTCGCACCGTGCGTGGCATGGGTTATGTGCTCGAAGCGCCATGAGAGCGACGTCGGGCCAGACGCCGTCGATCGCCACACGCCTGGCCCTCATGCTGGCGCTCGTCGCGCTCGGCGTTTTCAGCTCGGTGGGCACACTGCTGCACCTGAGCCTCGAACGCGAGTTGCTGGACGCCGAGCGGCTTGAACTCGAAGGCAAGGCCGGCGTGGTGCAGCACTTCATCGACGAGGTGCACAGCCCCGCCGATCTCAGCAACCTTCGCCATCACCTGGACGACGCATTGATCGGAAACGAGACCCTGCGAGTGTGGATCATCGGCGCCGGTGGTCGGGTGCTCTACGGAGGCGCGAGGGCTCCGTCAACACGGCCGGGACAGGACGGGCGCCTGTCGATCATGCGCGAAGACGGCATCGCACTCACGGGACTGCGCTACACGCTACGCACCGGGTCGGTCATGCCGGATGCGCATGTGCTGGTCGGTCTGGACACCCGCGCGCGGCAAGCGCTGATGCGCACCTACGACCATGCAACGATCCTCGTATGTGCCCTTGGCGTGACCATGACCATATTGCTGGGTATCTGGGTGACGGGCCGCGGGCTTCGCCCGATTCGACGACTCTCGGACGAGGCTGCGGGTATTGCCCCAGGCGCGCTGTCGCGGCGCCTGTCGATACAGCACGACAGCCGCGAACTCGCGCCGCTCGTGAGGAGCTTCAACCACGCCCTGGATCGTCTGGAAGATGCCTATCGTCACCTCGAAGACTTCAGCGCCAACGTGGCTCACGAGCTGCGCACGCCGCTCACGGTTCTGATCAGCGGGACCGAGGTGGCGCTGTCGCGCGACCGCACGGTCGAAGAACTCCAGGAACTGCTGGTGTCGAATCTCGAAGAGGTTCGCGGGCTGGCGTCAATGGTCAACGACATGCTTTTTCTGGCGCAGGCCGACCGCGACCAGCGCGCGGAGGGTCTCGTCGCGCTGTCGTTGCGAAACGAAGCGCTCACCGTCGCAGACTATCTGGAGGCCGCTCTGGAGGAGAGCCACCACAGCCTTGAGGTTCAGGGCGATGTGCGGGCCCACGGGAACCCCTCGCTCGTACGTCGCGCGCTCCTCAACCTAGTGACGAACGCTGCGCTACACACGCCCGCGAACGCAACGATCCTCGTTCGGCTCGACAAGGAGATCGACACACCGCGAGTGTCGGTGTGCAACCCGGGGCTGCCGATCTCCGATGAGGTGTGCGCGCGCATGTTCGATCGATTCTGGCGAGGCGACGCGTCGCGCGCGCGGCCGTCGTCAGGCTACGGCTTGGGGTTGGCGATCGTGCGGGCCGTGGCGCGCATGCATGGCGGCGAAACGTTCGCGAATTCTCAGGCAGGGGTCACGACCATCGGATTCACACTGGGCTCGTCGTGAGCAGTTGGCGGTGGCGCACGGCGAAGGCGTTGCCGGCCGGCGGCCGTTCCATAGCGTTGCAGATCGGCGTCATTCTCCGATGGTCGGGGAGCTTCCGTCCTACAGCCGGAGTGACGAGTTGCGCACAACATGTGGAGCAGGGATCGCGCGCCGCGTCGGGTTGGTGCCGCTGGGGCCCTCCAACGCCGCGATGATCGGACAAGGCAGGCTGGAGTGCGTGTGTTCGCATTCGGCGACCAGATGCTTCAGGACCCTTTGCATCCGCTTCAGATCGAGCAGCTTTTGCTCGACCTGATCCAGCCGTGCCGACGCGATCTGGCGAATCGCGCCGCGATGGGCGCCATCCTCCAGGCGCAGCAGCTCCGTGATTTCGTCCAGCGAGAAGCCGAGTTCCTGCGCGCGCTTGACGAAGCGGATTCGCGCGGCCAGCTCGACCGGGTAGTGGCGGAAGGCGCCGCTGGCGGCCGGCACCGGCAGCAGCCCGCGCTGCTGGTAATAGCGGATCGTCTCGACGCCGACATCGGCGGCGCGGGCGAGTCGGCCAATGGTCAACGAGGTGGAAGGATTCGGTGTCATGAAATGTCCTTGACTCTGGGGTCGAGTACAGAGTTTATGCTTCTCGCATCACGTGCCGACTACTCGACAAAAGTCAGGCCGCGCGCCCGCGATACGAAGAGAATGCGACGAGACCATGCGCGATCGGGATATCGACCGTGACCGCTGAACGGCGAGCACCACAACAGTGAGACCAGCGACATGCACGCACACCACGACCACGACAGCCACCCGCACAACGATCGAACCGTGCCGAAGAACTCCGGAGGGTTGACGGATCCGGTGTGCGGCATGATGGTCACGGATCAGTCCAAGCACGTGCTGCAGCACGAAGGCCAGCCGGTCTACTTCTGCAGCGCCGGCTGCAAGACCAAGTTCGCGGCCGATCCGGACAAGTACCGGGCGGCGATGACCGGCGGCGCAGTGCCGGCAGCCGACGCCGCCGAACCGGGTGACGTCGGCACGATCTACACCTGCCCGATGCACCCCGAGGTGCGCCAGGATCATCCGGGCTCCTGCCCCAAATGCGGCATGGCGCTCGAGCCCGAGATGCCCACGCTCGACGAGGGCGAGAACCACGAGCTGGTGGACTTCAAGCGGCGCTTCTGGTGGACGTTGCCGCTGACCGTCGTCGTCACAGTGCTCGCGATGGCCGGCCACCGTCTGCAATGGTTCGACATGGCGGTGCAGAGCTGGATCGAGCTCGTGCTGACGCTGCCGATCGTGCTGTGGGCCGGCTGGCCGTTCTTCGTGCGCGGCGTGCAGTCGGTGCGCAATCTGAGCCCGAACATGTGGACCCTTATCGGCCTGGGCACGTCCGCAGCCTTCATCTACAGCGTCGTCGCCACCGTGGCGCCTGAGGTGTTCCCCGCATCGTTCATGTCGATGGGCCGCGTCGGGGTCTATTTCGAAGCGGCGGCGGTCATCATCTCGCTCACGCTGTTCGGCCAGATCTTGGAGCTCAGGGCGCGCTCGCAGACATCGGCCGCCATCAAGTCGCTGCTGGGCCTGGCGCCGAAGACAGCGCGCCGGATCAAGGCCGATGGCACCGAGGAGGACGTCCCCATCAGCCACGTCCACGTCGGCGACTCGCTGCGCGTGCGCCCCGGCGAGAAGGTGCCGGTCGATGGCGTCGTGCTCGAGGGCGGCAGTGCGGTCGATGAATCGATGCTGACCGGCGAGCCGGTGCCCATCACCAAGCGCGTCGGTGACGCGCTGATCGGCGCCACCCTGAACACGAATGGCGCGCTGGTGATGCGTGCAGACAAGGTCGGCTCGCAGACCGTGCTGGCCAACATTGTGCAGATGGTCGTGCAGGCGCAGCGCTCCAGGGCGCCGATGCAGCGCATGGCCGACCGGGTGTCGGGCTACTTCGTCGTCAGCGTGGTTGGCGTCGCGATCCTGTCGTTCTTCGTCTGGGGGCTGTTCGGGCCGCAGCCGAGCTGGGTCTACGGCCTCATCAACGCAGTGGCCGTGCACATCATCGCGTGCCCGTGTGCCCTCGGCCTGGCCACACCGATGTCGATCATGGTCGCCACCGGGCGCGGCGCGACGCAAGGCGTGCTGTTCCGCGATGCGGCGGCAATCGAGAACCTGCGCAAGGTCGACGCCCTCATCATCGACAAGACCGGCACCCTGACCGAGGGCCGCCCGACATT
>JBDSBD010000305.1:0-2839 GCA_039921765.1 Burkholderiaceae bacterium | reverse complement strand
GGGCGCTGTGTGGAGAGAGGTAAAGGAGGAGGACGGGCGAGAGCCCGGCCGGGGGACACGAACGGAACACAGTGCCCCGGCGCAGCGCTCACGCACCGATCTTCGATCCGATGCGGTGGAGTCCGATTTCGTATGACAGGCCTGGGCGTGACCAGCACAGGTCACGTCGGCACGGCGCCGCGGCGCCTCAATTCCAGGCCGGTGGGCGTTTGTCGATGAAGGCCTGCACGCCTTCGAGCGCGCTCTCGTCCATCATGTTGCAGGCCATGGTCTGCACCGCATCGGTGTAGGCCGCCTCGATGCCGGTCTCGAGCTGGCGGTAGAACAGCTGCTTGCCCATCGCCACCGCGGTACGCGGCTTCGCGACGATGCTCTTGACCAGCTTCTCGACCTCGGCATCGAGTTCATCGGGGTCGGCCACGCGGTTGATCAACCCGCGCTCGAGTGCCTGATCGGCGTCGATGAACTCACCGGTGACCAGCATCTCGAACGCGGCCTTGCGCGAGACGTTGCGCGACAGCGCCACGCTTGGCGTCGAGCAGAACAGCCCGAGGTTCACGCCGCTGACCGCGAACTTCGCGCCCCGTGCGGCCACCGCCAGATCGCACATCGCGACGAGCTGGCAGCCAGCCGCCGTGGCGATGCCGTGCACGCGCGCCAGCACCGGCACCGGCAGGCGCTGGATCGCCATCATCACGCCGCCGCATTGCTCGAACAGCTTGCGGTAGTAGTCGAGCGAGGGTTCGGCGCGCATCTGCTTCAGGTCGTGCCCGGCGCAAAAGGCCTTGCCGGCTCCGGCGAGCACGACGACGCGGGCGCGCGGGTCCGCAGCCACCGTGTCGAGCTCGAGCTGGAGCGCCGCCAGCATCTGCTCGGACAGCGAATTGAAGGCCTGCGGCCGGTTCAGGGTCAGCGTGACGACGCCGCGCGCATCGCGCGTGCTCAGCACCAGGGGTTCGGGGACGGTGGACATGAAGACATTTCCTTTCAGTGGCTATTCGATCGCCGACGATGACCGCGCGCGTTCGCGCAGCGCGAACTTCTGGATCTTGCCGGTGGAGGTTTTCGGGAGGACCTCGAAGCGTACCTCGCGCGGCACCTTGTAGCCTGCCAGCAGGGTCTTGCAGTGGGCCACCAGATCGGCCGGGCTCACCTGCGCGCCGGGCTTGAGTTCGACGAAGGCCAGTGGCGTCTCGCCCCATTTCGGGTCCGGCCGTGCGACCACCGCGCAGGCCAGCACCGTCGGGTGCCGGTACAGCGCGTCCTCGACCTCGATCGAGCTGATGTTCTCGCCGCCCGAGATGATGACGTCCTTGCTTCGATCCCGGATCTTCACGTAGCGGTCGGGCTCCATCACCGCGAGGTCTCCGGTGTGGAACCAGCCGCCGGCGAAGGCCTGGCGGGTCGCGGCCGGGTTCTTCAGGTAGCCCTTCATCACGATGTTGCCGCGGAACATGATCTCACCCATGGTCTGGCCGTCGGCAGGCGCCTCGACCATGGTCTCGCCGTCCATCACCGTCATGCCCTCCTGCAGCGGGTAGCGCACGCCCTGGCGGCCGTTGAGCCGGGCCTGCTCGGGCACGCTCTGGGCCGACCAGTCGTCGCGCTTGACCGCCACTGTGGCCGGGCCGTAGACCTCGGTCAGCCCGTACACATGCGTGATGTCGAAGCCGAGCTGCGCCATGCCCTCGATCATCGCGGCCGGCGGCGCCGCGCCCGCCACCATGCCACGCACCTGCTGCGTGATGCCGGTGCGCTGCTCAAGGGGCGCCGCAATCAGCAGGTTGTGGACGATCGGCGCAGCGCAGTAGTGGTCGACGCGATGCTCGCGCATCGCGCCGAGAATGCTCGCGGCATCCACCCGGCGCAGGCACACGTGGGTGCCGCCGAGCATCGCCACGGTCCAGGGGAAGCACCAGCCGTTGCAATGGAACATTGGCAGGGTCCAGAGGTAGCGCGGAAAGTTCGGCATGGTCCAGGTGGTGGCGTTGCACACCGCGTTCAGGTAGGCGCCGCGATGGTGCGTCACCACGCCCTTCGGGTCGCCGGTCGTGCCCGAGGTGTAGGACACCGCGATCGCGTCCCACTCGTCGCGCGGGCCCTCCAGCTGCGCCAGCGGCGCGTGCGCAGCCAGCAACGCCTCGTATTCGAAGCTGCCGACGCGCTCGTGCGGGCCGGTGTACTCCGAGTCCAGCACATCGATCACGATCGGCGTGCGGCCGTGCTGTTCGCGCAACAGACGCAGCGCCTCGCGCGCGGTGGGCGCGAACTCGGCGTCGGCGATCAGCACGCGTGCCTCGCAGTGGTTCATCTGCCAGGCCAGCAGCGCCGCATCCAGGCGTGTGTTCAGCGTGTTCAGCACCGCGTTCAGCGCCGGCACCGCGTAATGGGCTTCGACCATCTCCGGGGTGTTGGGCAGGATCACGCTGACCGTGTCGCCGCGCTTGATGCCGAGCGCGCGCAGCGCTGCCGCTAGGCGCGCCGAGCGCTCGCGCGTCTGGCTCCAGTTGTAGCGCCGCGCGCCGTGGATCACAGCCGGCAGATCGCCGAATACTTCAGCGCTGCGCTCGACGAAGCTGACCGGCGACAGAGCCACGAAGTTGGCGGCGGTCTTGTCGAGATCCTGTTCGTAGATGTTGGTCATGCGGTTCTCCCATGTGCTCCCGGGTGCCGCGTATTCCGGCGCCCGAGCGAATTGCGGACCTGCGTCGACTCCTGGGTGCGTCGCCGGCCGAAGCGTCGACCGTGCGCTCGCAGCATCACGACGCAGCCGCCTTCGCGAGCGCCTGGTCGATGTCCCACAGGATGTCGTCGATGTGCTCCAGGCCGACCGACAGAC
>JBDSBD010000304.1:0-7200 GCA_039921765.1 Burkholderiaceae bacterium | reverse complement strand
TCTGCAGACCGCCGCGGAAGACCTCGGCCGCCATCGCCGCGTTGAAGAGCGCGAAGGCCACGAGCGCGCGCGTGAACAGGTCGATGTTCCGGCCGGCGGGCAGGAACATCGGCAACAGCGTGGCGGCGATGAAGAGCACGACCAGCAGCGGCACCGCGCGCATGCCCTCGACGAACGCGGCGCAAAGCCAGCGCACGATCGGCAGCCGCGAGCGGCGCCCGAGCGCGAGCATGAGGCCGAGCGGCAGCGCCGTGGCAAAGGTCGCGAGCGTGGCCACCAGGGTCAGCAACAGGCCGCCCCAGCGCGTCGGCGGCACGAACGGCAGCACGCCGCTGCCGAGCAGCAGCAGGAAGAAAAATACCGGCAGCAACACGAAGCCCAGCAGCACGCGCTGCTGGCCGGCGCCCGGCGGGCGCAGCACCGCCCAACCCCAGAACAGCGCGAACACCGCGAAGCAGGTCCAGGGGCGCCACAGCTGATCGAAGGGGTAGTCGCCGACCAGCCAGGGCTTCCAGCGCGCGATGATGAAGGCCCAGCAGGCGCCGTCGTCGCCCCGGCAGGCACTGCTCGACTCGCCGACCCAGTGCGCGCGCACCAGCGCCCAGCTGAAGAAATACCAGCCGGCAACGGCCAGCAGCGCCAGCAGCATCAGTGACAGCAGACCCATCGCGGGACTCGGGAACCAGGTCCGGCGCCAGCGCGTGAGCGTCGGGACCATGACGACGGGCGCGGGCCGTGGATCGATCAGCGTGGTGCGAACGAAGGACGCCACCTCAACGACCTTCCGACCTGAGCAAGCGCCGGTTCAACAGGTTCACGACCAGCGCGATCGCCAGGTTGATCACCGCGTACAGCAGCACGACCAGCGCCATCGCCTCCAGCGCCTGGCCGGTCTGGCTCAACAACGTGCCGCCGACAATCTGCATGATGTCCGGATAGCCGATGGCCGCTGCCAGCGCCGAGGCCTTGGCCAGCGTCTGGTACTGCCCCGCCGCCGGCGGCAGCGCCAGACGCAGGGCTTGCGGCAGGATGACCAGCAGGGCCGCGCGCACGCCGGTCAGCCCGACGGTGGCCGCGGCCTCGGCCTGGCCGCGCGGCACCGACAGGATGCCGGCGCGAAAGATCTCGGCCAGGAACGTGCTGTTGTAGATCGACAGGCCGAGCGTCAGCGCAATCAGTTCGGGCAACAGCGCCAGGCCGCCACTGACGTTGAAGCCTTCGGCGCCCGGGCGCTCGAGCGCGAACTGCGCCTGCATCAGCGCCAGCGGCACGAGGCACAGGACCAGGAGCACGACCGCGCCGATCGTCAGCGCGCGGGCGCCGGCGGCCGCGCGCGACTGGAGCACGCGCCGCAGCGCCGCGAACAGCACGCCGAAGGCCACGACGGCGCCCGCCACGGACCAGGCCGCAGTGCCGGTCATCAGCAGGCGCGGCAGGAACAGGCCGCGGTTGTTCAACAGCACGGCACCGAGCTCGAGGCTGTCGCTCACGCCCGGCAGCAGCGCGATGGCGGAGAAGTACCAGAAGAAGATCTGCAGCAGCAGCGGGATGTTGCGAAACAGCTCGACATAGGCGGTCGACGCACCGCGGATCAACGGATGCGCGCTCAACCGGCCGAACGCGACGAGCAGCGCGATCAAGGTGCCGAGCACGCTGGCGAGCGCGACCACCAGCAGCGTGTTGAGCGTGGCAACGACGACCGCGTCCCAGTAGCTCGATGCCGGCCCGAACGGGATCATCGCCTGCGCAATCGCGAAGCCGGCCTCGCCGCGCAGGAAGGCGTAACCCATCGACACGCCGTGCGCATGGGCGTTTGCGAGGAAGTTGGAGAAGCCGCGCCACAGCAGCCACGCCACGCCAACGAGCAGCACGAGCTGCCCGACATAGCCCGGCAACCGTTCCAGCAGAACGGCGCGCGCGAGCCTGGGGCGGGAATGTGCCGTCATGCGGGAACCCAGGGCGAGAGCCGCCGCGCGGCGGCGGCGGGCCTGCGGGGACCGATCAGCGGATCGGCACCGCCATCATCAGGCCGCCCTTGGCGACCAGCGCATTGCGGCCGCGCTCCAGCCCGAGCGGGGTCTTGGGACCGACGTTGCGGTCCCAGACGTCGGCGTAGTTGCCGACCGCCTTGATCGCCTTGTAGGCCCAGTCGTTGGCCAGGCCGAGCTTGGTGCCGAAGTCGCCGGTCGCGCCGAGCAGCCGCTGCACGCCGGGATTCTGCGAGCTGCGCTGCTCGTCGACGTTGGCCTGCGTCACGCCCATCTCCTCGGCGGCCACCAGAGCGTTCAACGTGAAGCGCACCACGGCCTCCCAGCGCGGCTGACCCTGCGCCACGATCGGGCCGATGGGCTCGTTCGAGAGGGTCTCGGTCAGCACCTTGAAGTCGCTTCGATTGGGCAGCGCGGCGAGCCGGGCGGCAAGGCCCGAACGGTCGTTGATGGCAGCGTCGCAGCGCTTGCTCACGAACGCGTCCCAGGCCTGTTCCTGCGAGGCAAAGGTGACGATCTTGTACTTGAGCTTGTGGGAACGGAAGTAGTCGGCCACGATCAGCTCGGAGGTGCTGCCCTGCGCGGTGCAGATGGTGGCGTTGTTGAGGTCGGCCACCTTGTTGGCCTTCGACTTGGTGGTCACGGCGAAGCCCTGGCCGTCGAAGAACATCACCTTCGGGAACTTCAGACCGCTGACGTCGCGACTCTGCGTCCAGGTGAAGCGGTGTGTGAGCACGTCGACCGCGCCGGTGGGCAGGCCGGCGAACGCGGTCTTCAGGTCCATCGGGACCAGCTGGATCTTGGTCTCGTCGCCCAGCGTGGCGGCGGCGATGGCCTTGCACAGGTCGACGTCGAAGCCCTTTCGCGTGCCGGTGTTGTCTTCGGCCGAGAAGCCGGGCGCGGCCAGCGTCACGCCGCACTTGACGACGCCGTGGGTCTTGACGTCGTCGAGAACGTCAGCCCGGGCCGCGCCGGCGAGTGCCGTGAAGGCCGTGAGTGCGAAAACGATGTTGCGTGTCGAAAGGACCGATGCGATGCTCATGGCGAGTCTCCGGCTGGTTGTTGGTGAGGTGGAACCGCTCGCAAGCACCCCTGATGCAACTCGGAGAGTAGACCACCGTCGCTCGCTCGGCGGCGGCAGTCTAGCAGCGTCTCCGCGTTGCTGCTCCGGGTGTTACCCGGTCTCGGGTCCACAGACGCCATCGTCGATGCCGCTGCCGACGCGCTTGCCGCTGAAGGCAACGCGCCGGTTCGGCGCGGCGGGTTCGCCGATCACCCGCCGGGGGATGGAGCGCGCGCTACAGCACCTAGAAAAACCGCATCACCACATCGTCCGGCCGGCGCAACCCGGTGCCGAGGAACATCCGCTCCATCATCCACGCGAGATTCGGCGCGGCGGTCTCGAAGCGCGGCGCGCAGCGAAAGTAGACCTGTGCCGGATCGACCGGCTCGCCGCGCACCAGGCGCGCCATCACGTCGGGCGCGGCGGTGCGCAGCGCGTCGTTGTGCACATAGATGCGCTCACCGGCATCGGTCTCGAGCACGTAGCGCGCCTCGAGCCGGGCCATGCGCGCGTTGACGACGAGCTGGAAATCGGCGCCGCCCGCCAGCACCCGCGCCGACCAGTCGCGCGCCACGCAGGTGCCGCCAATGATCGGGATGACACGGCGCACGCCGTGCCCGACCGGCCCGACCTCGAGCGGCGCCGCCACCTGCACCGTCAGATCGGCAAACCGGTGCAGGCCGGGTGCGGCCAGTGCATCACCTGCGTCGTCGTTGCGCGCCATCGTCATGTCATCCTCCTCGCTCGGGCCACTCCCATGGCCTGCCGGCCGCTCGTGCGCGGCATCCGCCGGCGGCGACCCTCACTCGCCTCCGGCCTTCTTCTCGACGTGCCCACCGAACTGATGGCGCAGCGCCGACAGCAGCTTGTTCTGGAACTCGGCCTCGCCGCGCGAGCTGAAGCGCGCAAACAGAGCCGCGGTCAGCACCGGCACGGGCACGGCCTCGTCGATCGCGGCCTTCAGGGTCCAGCGGCCCTCGCCGGAGTCGGACACGCGACCTTCGAACTCGGCCAGGCTCGGGTCGGCGTGCAGCGCGGCCGCACTCAGGTCGAGCAGCCACGACGAGATCACGCTGCCGCGCCGCCAGACCTCGGCGATCTCGGCCAGCGGCAGCTCGTAGCGGTAGTGCTCGGGGTCGCGCAGCGGCGTGGTTTCGGCATCCATCGCGTGCTGCTGCGCACCGACATTGGCGCCGCGCAGCACCGCGAAGCCTTCGGCGTACGCCGCCATCATTCCGTACTCGATGCCGTTGTGCACCATCTTGACGAAGTGCCCGGCGCCGCTGTGCCCGCAGTGCAGATAGCCGCTCTCGGCCGTGCCCTCGTCGGGCGTGCGCCCGGGGGTGCGTGCGATCTCGCCGACGCCGGGCGCCAGCGTGGCCAAGATCGGATCGAGCCGGGCCACCGCATCGGTCTCGCCGCCGACCATCATGCAGTAGCCGCGCTCGGCGCCCCACACACCGCCGCTGGTGCCCACATCGACATAGTGCAGGCGCTTCGATGACAGCTCGCGAGCGCGCCGGATGTCGTCGACGTAATACGAGTTGCCGCCATCGATGAGCAGGTCGCCCGCTTCGAGAAGCGGCAGCAGCTCGGTGATCGCCGCGTCCACCGCCGCGGCCGGCACCATCAACCACAGCGCGCGCGGCGTCGCCAACTGCGCCACCAGATCGGCCAGCGAAGCCGCGCCACGGATGTGCGGTTGTCCGGCGAGTGCCTGCACGGCCTTCTCGGCGCGGTCGAACACCACGCAATCGTGTCCGCCCTGGGCGAGGCGGCGGACCATGTTCGAACCCATGCGGCCGAGGCCGATCATGCCGAGTTGCATCTCTTGCTCCTGTGAAGCCTGGCCCTTGACGGTATACCTGATCAACGCGGAGCGCCGCGTCGCCGATACTTCCACCCGAGGACGAACATGACCACTCCACTGCCTGCCCCGATCCCGTCACCTGCCGACATCTCGGCCGCCGCCGCGCGCATCGGCGCGCACGTGCGGCGCACGCCGCTGTGGGTGCTGCCCAGCGGCCTGCTGCAGCTCGGGCAGGACGCGCCCGGATTCGAGCTCTGGCTCAAGCTCGAGCATCTGCAGGTCGCGGGCAGCTTCAAGGCACGCGGCATGTTCAACCGGCTGCTCGCCCAGCCGATTCCGGCGGCCGGCGTGATCGCGGCGTCGGGCGGCAACGCCGGCATCGCCACCGCGGTGGCGGCGCGCGCACTCGGCGTGGCGGCCGAAATCTTCGTGCCCAGCGTGATCTCGGCGGCCAAGCGCGAGCGCCTGGCCGCGCTCGGTGCGCGCGTCGTGGTGGCCGGCGACGTCTACGCCGATGCGCTCGCAGCTTGCCAGGCGCGCCAGCGCGAGAGCGGCGCGCTGATGACGCACGCCTACGACCAGATCGAAGTGGTGGCCGGTGCCGGCACGCTGGCGCGCGAGATCGAGCAGCAGCAGGGCGTGCCTGATAGCGTGCTGGTGAGCGTCGGCGGTGGCGGCCTGATTGCCGGCATGGCGAGCTGGTTCGCCGACCGCAGCCACATCCATGCGCTCGAGCCCGAACTCGCGCCGACCCTGTTCCGCGCGCGCGAGGCCGGTGCGCCGGTCGACGTGCGCGTGAGCGGCATTGCGGCCGACTCGCTCGGCGCCCAGCGTATCGGCACGATCGCGTGGGAGGTGACGCAACGCCACGTCGCGGCGGCGCACCTGCTCGATGACGGGGCGATCCGCGCCGCCCAGCGCTGGCTCTGGAGCGAGCTGCGGCTTGCGGTCGAACCCGCCGCGGCGCTGCCGCTGGCGGCACTGCAGACCGGCGCGGTGCGGCCGGCCGCGGGCGAGAAGGTCTGCCTGATCGTCTGCGGCGCGAACCTCGATCTGGCCGCGTTGGCTTAGGGCCTCGGGTCTCGGGCTTCGGCCGTTAGCCGTCAGCCCTCAGCCGTCAGGGAGCAGGCCTCAGAACGACTCCCAGTCGTCGGCTCCATTGCTCGTCTGCGCGGCGGCAGGCGCAACAAGCGACGCGGCCGTCTCGACCGGCTTCGGCGCGGTGGCAAACGGCGGTCGCACGACATTGCGGGCGCGATCCGGGCCGCGCCGCTCGGTGCCGTTCCAGGCGGTTGCAACGGGCTGGGGTCGAACCGCCGGCGTGGCCGGCGCGCGCTGAACCGCAGCCGCGTTGCCGTGTGCCGACGCCAGCTTGAACACCGCCACCGCGTCCACCAGCTGGCGCGCCTGCAGCTTCAGGTTCTCGGCCGCGGCCGCGCTTTCTTCCACCAGCGCGGCGTTCTGCTGCGTCGCCTGGTCCATCTGCGCGACGGCCTCGCCGACCTGGGCCACGCCCGCGCTCTGTTCGGTGCTGGCCGCGCTGATCTCGCCGACGATGTCGGTGACCCTGCGGATCGAGGCCACCACTTCCTGCATCGTCACGCCCGCCCGGTTGACGAGCGCGCTGCCCTGCTCGACGCGCTCGACGCTGGCGGTGATCAGGCCCTTGATCTCCCGGGCGGCCTCCGCGCTGCGTTGGGCGAGGCTGCGCACCTCGCTGGCGACGACCGCGAAGCCGCGCCCCTGTTCGCCGGCACGCGCTGCCTCGACCGCGGCGTTCAACGCCAGGATGTTGGTCTGGAACGCGATGCTGTCGATCACGCCGATGATGTCGGCGATCTTTTTCGAGCTCGCGTTGATGCACTTCATGGTCTCGACGACCTCGCCGACCACGTCGCCGCCCTGCACCGCGACGCTCGAGGCGCCGAGTGCGAGCTGGTTCGCCTGGCGCGCGTTGTCGGCGTTCTGGCGCACGGTCGAACTCAACTCCTCCATCGCCGCCGCGGTTTCCTCGAGCGCCGAAGCCTGCTCCTCGGTGCGACCCGACAGTTCGGCGTTGCCCTGGGCGATCTGCGCCGAGGCGCTGGCCACGCCTTCGGCGTTGCTTCGCACCTCGCCGACGGTGGCGGCCAGGCGCGTCTGCATCTCGTGCAACGCACCCAGCAACTGCGCGGTCTCGTTCGTGCCTTCGACCTTGAATTGCAGCGCCAGGTCGCCGGCGGCCACCGCGCGCGCCACCTTCACGGCGGCGTTGATCGGCTGCGTCGTGGAACGCACGATCCACACGCCGAGCCCGCCGGCGAGCGCGAACGCAATGGCCAGCAGCACGGCGACCTCGA
>JBDSBD010000303.1:0-8634 GCA_039921765.1 Burkholderiaceae bacterium | reverse complement strand
AGCCCCCATGGCCCAGTCCCGTCGCGCTGGAAAGCCCGCGACCCGCGCCGAACCTGGCGCCGCAGCGGGTGGACTGCGCATCCTCAAGAAATATCCGAACCGGCGTCTCTACGACACTCAGCTGAGCACCTACATCACGCTCGCCGACGTGAAGGCCATGGTGATGACGGGCGAGCACTTCGAGGTGCGCGACGCCAAGAACGGTGAGGATCTGACGCGCAGCATCCTGCTGCAGATCATCCTCGAGGAAGAGACCGGCGGCATGCCGATCTTCTCGGCCCAGATGCTGTCGCAGATCATCCGCTTCTACGGCCACGCGATGCAGGGCATGATGGGCTCCTACCTCGAGAAGAACCTGCAGACCTTCACCGACATCCAGAGCCGGCTGGCCGCGCAGTCGAGCGGGCTGCAGACGCCACCAGCGCAAAGCCCGGAGTTGTGGGCGCAGTTCTTGAACGGTCAGGCGCCGGCGGTGCAGGGGCTGATGGGCAACTATCTCGAGCAGTCGCGCCACATGTTCGTGCAGATGCAAGAGCAGATGGCCAAGCAGGCCGGCGCGCTGTTCCCGGGTGTGCCGGGCGCCGTGCCGCCGAAGCGCTAGGCGGGTCGGCCGGTTCTGGAGCCAGGGATGCGGCAATTCATCGTGGCGTTGCTGCTGGGCGTGCTGGCCGGTTGCGGCAGCTTCGCGCCCCAGGCGCCCAGTGCGCCTGCGTCGACCCGGCAAGCCCTTGCCGCTGAGCATGTGCGCTTGTCCGAGCTGTTTCGCGGCACGCCAGTGGTCTTCTCGTTGTTGGCCGATGGCCGGCTGCAGGTCGAGGTACCGCTGACATTCTGCTTCGATCGCGGCCGCTCCGCCGTCAAGCCAGCCCTCGGTGCGGTGCTGCAGCAGCTCGCGCGTGGCCAGCGTGAGCTGCCGACGCGGCTGCTGGTGGTGGGACCGAGTGATTCGAAAGGAAAGGGGTTGCGCCTGGCGACCGAGCGGGCCACCAGCATGCGTGACTACCTGGTCGGGTATGGCGTGGCCGCCACGCGGTTCTCGGTCACGGCGATGGCTCGAAGCGCAGGCATCCGGATCGTGGTGTCGGAGGCCGCCGCGTCGTGAGTGGCGGCGAGGGTTGATGCGCCGGCGCGGGCGCGGATCGGCGAAAATGCCCGGATGACACACGACACCGTTCTCCCCGCAATGGCCCCGGGAGCGCCGCCGAAGATCGGCTTCGTTTCGCTCGGCTGCGCGAAGGCGCTGACCGACTCCGAGTTGATCCTCACGCAATTGCGCGCCGAGGGCTACGACACCTCCAAGACCTTTGCCGGCGCCGACCTGGTGATCGTCAACACCTGCGGCTTCATCGACGACGCGGTCAAGGAAAGTCTCGACACCATCGGAGAGGCGCTCGCCGAGAACGGCAAGGTCATCGTCACCGGTTGCCTCGGCGCCAAGTCGGTGCCGGGAGCCTCCGGCGAAGGCTCGGTCAACCTGGTGCGCAAGATGCACCCGAGCGTGCTCGCGGTGACCGGTCCGCACGCGACCAACGAAGTCATGGATGCGGTGCATCTGCACGTGCCGAAGCCGCACGACCCGTTCATTGATCTCGTGCCGCCGCAAGGCGTGAAGCTCACGCCCAGGCACTACGCCTATCTCAAGATCAGCGAAGGCTGCAACCACCGCTGCACGTTCTGCATCATTCCGAGCATGCGCGGCGACCTGGTGTCGCGTCCGATCGGCGACGTGCTCGGCGAGGCCCAGCGCCTGTTCGAGTCGGGCGTGAAGGAGTTGCTGGTGATCAGCCAGGACACCAGCGCGTATGGCGTCGACGTGAAGTTTCGCACCGGCTTCTGGGACGGTCGCCCGGTCAAGACCCACATGACCGACCTGTGCGAAAAACTCGCTGGCCTCGCTGCGGCCCATGGCGCCTGGGTTCGGTTGCACTATGTGTATCCGTATCCGCACGTCGATGCGATCCTGCCGTTGATGGCCACGGGTGGCGTCTTGCCCTACCTCGACGTGCCGTTCCAGCATTCGCATCCTGACGTGCTGCGGCGCATGAAGCGGCCGGCCAGCGGCGAGAAGAATCTCGAGCGGCTGCAGCGCTGGCGCGAGGCCTGCCCCGAGATCGTCGTGCGCAGCACCTTCATCGCCGGCTTTCCGGGCGAGTCCGAGGCCGAGTTCGCGCACCTGCTCGACTTCATGCGCGAGGCGCAGATCGACCGTGCCGGCTGCTTTGCCTTTTCACCGGTCGAAGGCGCGACCGCGAACCAGCTGCCGGGCATGCTGCCGGCAGGGCTGCGCGAGGAGCGGCGCGCGCGTTTCATGGCGGTCGCCGAGGAGGTGTCGGCGGCCAAGCTGCGCCGCCGCATCGGCGCGACGATGCAGGTGCTGATCGATTCGGCCCCGGCGCTCGGCCGCAAGGGCGGCGTGGGCCGCAGCTACGCCGATGCGCCCGAGATCGATGGCCGCGTGACCTTGCTGGCGCCCGAGAAGGCGTCGAAGACCTTGAAGGTCGGCGAATTCACGCGCGCGCGTATCGTGGCCACACAAGGTCACGACCTCGTCGGTCAGCCGATCTGAGCAACTCATGAACGAACAGCACCCTCTCGATCCGAAACGCACTGCGCTGATCCACCACCCGTACCAGCCACCCGCCGGTTTCGAAGCGCCGCAGCCGGCCGTCCACAAGGCATCGACCGTCATCTTCCCGAACACCGCCGCGCTGCATGCGCGCAACTGGAAGGAAAAATCGGGCTACACCTACGGGCTGCATGGCACGCCGACGACCTTCACGCTCGAGGAGCGCATCGCCACACTCGAAGGCGGACTGCAGGCGCTGCTCGCGCCCAGCGGCCTGGCGGCCATCACCCTCGTCGATGCGGCGCTGCTGCAGTGCGGCGACGAAGTGCTGATCCCCGACAACGCCTATGGTCCCGGCAAGGAGCTGGCGCGCAACGAGCTCGCACGCTGGGGCATCACCCACCGTTTCTACGACCCGATGGACGCACCGGCACTCGCCGCGACGCTGAGTCCGGCCACCAAGCTCGTCTGGCTCGAAGCGCCGGGCTCGGTGACGATGGAGTTTCCGGACCTGCCGGCGTTGGTGCGCGCGGCGCGCGCACAGGGCGCACTCGTCGTGCTCGACAACACCTGGGGCGCCGGCCTCGCGTTCGACCCGTTCGATCTCGATCGTTCCGGGGCCGAGCGCCTGGGTGTCGACATTTCGGTGCACGCACTGACCAAGTATCCGTCGGGTGGCGGCGACGTGCTGATGGGCTCGGTGGTGACGCGCGACGAGGCACTCCACCTGCGCCTGAAATTCACCCACATGCGCATGGGCTGGGGCATCGGCGCGAACGACGCCGAGGTGCTGCTGCGGTCGTTGCCGTCGCTGGCGCTTCGCTACGAGGCTCAGGATCGGGCTGCGCGCCGCCTCGCCCACTGGTGGGCGCAGCGCCCCGAGGTGGCGCAGGTGCTGCACCCGGCGCTGCCCAAGTCGCCAGGGCACGAACACTGGCTTCGCTTGTGCACCCAGGCAGCCGGCCTGTTCGCGGTCGTGTTCGACGCGCGCTTCGATCCGGCACAGGTGGATGCCTTCGTCGATGCCCTGCGGCTGTTCAGGATCGGTTACTCGTGGGGCGGGCCGGTGAGCCTGGTGGTGCCTTACGACCTGAGCGTGGTGCGCCCGGGTTCGGCCTGGCGCGGCACGCTGGTGCGCTTTTCAGTCGGGCTCGAGGCAGTGGCCGACTTGACCGCCGACAGCGCGCAGGCGCTCGATGTGTTGAGGTGAGTCCCGACACAAGAGGTGAGGGCCCTCGCGATCACGCCGTGAGTGCGTCGCGTCGTCCCGCCATTGTGCAAGCGCGCAGCCTGAGCTTTGCTTATGCCGGGCAGCCGGCCCTTGTCTCGGACTGGTCAGCAACCATCGCTGCCGGGGTCACGCTGGTGCACGGTGATACCGGCAGCGGCAAGTCGACGCTGCTTCGCGTGCTCGCGGGAACACTGCCCGCCGTTGGCGACCTGGTGCTCGCCGGTGCGCCACTCGACGCGGACATCGACGCCTACCGGCGCAAGGTCTTCTTCTGTGACCCCGCAACCGACGCCTTCGATCAGATCACCGCGCGCGCGTGCACTGCGTCGTTGAGCGGCGGCGACACGCAGTTCAGTCAAGCCGAGTGGCGGACTCTTGTCGAGGGGTTTGCGCTGGCCCCGCATCTCGACAAGCCGATGTTCATGCTGTCGACGGGCTCGAAGCGCAAGGTGTGGCTGGCAGCGGCGCTCGCATCAGGGCGCGTCCTGGTCTTGCTCGATGAGCCCACGGGTGGGCTCGATACCGGGTCGATCCGCTGCCTGAGGAACGCGCTCAGTCGCTGCGCGGAGCGCGCCGAACGTGCCATTGTTGTCGCAAGCCACGCTCGGATTGACGGCGTGCCGATTGCAGGTTCGATCGAGCTGCCGCTGCGTGGATCGTGACCGACGGTCCGGTTTGAATGACGCAGTTGCCGCAGCTTGGTGCACAGCCAGCGGAGCCTGGCGTCATGGCGCCTCGCGCAAGCGCATCCGCAGCCCCACCGGCGTCATCGTGAACGCCATCAGCTCGCGCGGCGCGCGACCATCGGGCGTGTCGACGCGTTCGATGTCGAATTGACCGAGCAGCATTGCCATCGCCATCTTGATCTCGAGCAGCGCCAGATAGCGACCTGGGCACACGCGTGGGCCGGCACCGAACGGCATCGACACGCGCTTGGCTGCACTCGCCGCCTGGCCCGGGTTGCGGTCGCTCAGCCAGCGTTCGGGGTCGAAGCGCAGCGGATCCGGGAAGTGGCGCTCGCTGATGCTGTCGCCACGCATCACGCACCACACGGCGGTGCCGGCCGGCACGCGGATGTCGGCGATGGTGGTGTAGCGCAGCGCCTCGATCACCTGGAAAGGCGCCACCGGCTTCAGGCGCATCGTCTCGTGCGCGCAGGCCTCCAGGTAATCGAGCGACCCCATCTGTTCGGGGGTCAGCGCTGTGGCGTCGCCGGCCAGGCGGCGCACCTCGTCGCGCGCACGCCGCAACGCTTCGGGGTGGCTGGCCAGCAGGTGGATCATCCAGGCCAGCGTGTTGGCGGTGGTGTCTTCGCCGGCCAGCAGCATGGTCAGCACATTGCCGGCGACCTCGGCATCGGTGATGCCGCTGTCGGGTTCGTCGGCCGCGACGATCATCGCTTCGAGCAAGTTCGGTGGCTGCGCCCGGCGTACCGGGTTGGTGGCGAGGCGCTCGCGTGCCTGTTCGATGAACTCCTCGATCGCCCGGTTGATCGCGGCCACGCTGCGCTCGAGTCGGCGGTCTGCCGGCAGGCGCAGCCAACGCCACAGCGGCACCATCGCAAACGCGCGCTTGAACAGCGCCGGGAAGACCTGGTCGAGGTGGCGCTGGATCACGTCGTCATCCGACTCCAGCGTGTTGATGTCGGCGCCGAACGCGAGGCCCGCGATCGCATCGACCGTGAAGCGCATCAGCTCCGGCTGCAACTCGATTGCCTGGCCGTTGCGCGCTGCCGTCAGCCAGCGCCGCTGCAGCCGCTGGGTCACCTTGAGCAGCGCCGGGAAATAGGCCCTGACGTGGGCCGGATCGAAGCCGGCCATCACCATGCGCCGCTGGCGCCTCCAGGCGTCGCCGTTGGCCGCGAACACGCCGGGCTGCAGGCCCATCTCCGCGGCAATGTTCTGCAGATGCCGGCTGCGCCGGAAGCCGTCGGGGCGATCGCGCAGCACGGTGGCCAGCGCCTCGTGGTCTGCGACGCCGAGGAGGGTGCGTGAACCCAGGCGGAAGCGGAAGTACGCGCCGTGGTCGCGACTCCAGGCCTCGACGTTCTGATGCAACCGACTGCGCTCGATCTGGAACAGCGTGCCGACAAAGGGCAGGCCGCGCGGGCCAGGCAGCTCGTCGATCTCGCGCAGCCGTGGGCTGCGCGCGTGTTGGGGGAGCGACGTCGCCTCGACTTCCATCACGACCTCCATTCGGTGCTTGCGGCGTCAGGGCTCGGACCCCTTCGAAGCCTTCGGCTTTGATGAGGCCTCATGTCTCATCAAACGGCCTTTTTGCATGGCGCGCGAAAAGCCCGGCTTCATCGCTGCGCGATTCAGGCCTTCGGCTTTGATGAGACCTTATGTCTCATCAAACGGCCTTTTTCACGCTCCCAGTCGCGCTTCTTTTCGGTGTTGCGCTTGTCGTGCTCGGCCTTGCCCTTGGCCAGCGCGATCTCGACCTTCACGTGCCCGCCCTTGAATTGCAGGTTCAGCGGCACGATCGTGAATCCTTTTTGCTCGACCTTGCCGATCAGTCGCTTGATCTCTTCCTTGTGCATCAACAGCTTTCTGGTGCGATCGGCCTCCGGGCTGACGTGAGTCGAGGCCGTGCGCAGCGCGTTGATGCGGCAACCGATCAGGTACAGCTCGCCGTTGCGGATCACCACGTAGCCGTCCGTCAGCTGCACCTGGCCGGCACGGATGGCCTTGATCTCCCAGCCTTGCAGCACGATGCCGGCCTCATAGCGTTCTTCGAGGTGGTAGTCGAAATGGGCGCGGCGGTTTTCGGCGATCGACATGCGGGTGGTGAAGAGCGGTGGCGCGACGATGCGCGGGCGCGGCTGCCAGGAGGTGCCGCCTACAATTTCCGCATTGTATGAAGCATGTCAAGAAATCCGTCCTGCTGTGGTACTCGCCGCATGAGATGTACGCACTCGTCACCGCGGTGGAAGACTATCCCCAGTTCCTGCCATGGTGCGAGCGCACCGAGGTGCTGGAGCGCCGCACGGATGGACTGACCGCGCGGCTGCATCTGGCCTACCACGGATTGCGCCACGCGTTCACGACGCGCAACGTGCACACGCCCGATCGCAGCGTGGTGCTCAGCCTGGTCGACGGCCCGTTCTCGCGGCTCGATGGCCACTGGGAGTTCCAGGCGCTGCCGGCCGGGCAGGATGAGCAGGCCAAGGCCTGCCGGATCGAGTTCGACCTGACCTATGCGTTCTCGAGCAAGGCGCTCCAGGCGCTGATCAGTCCGGTGTTCGACCGGATCGCCGACACCTTCGTCGACTCCTTTGTGAAGCGCGCCGAGCAGGTGTATGGCCCGCGGTGAAGCAGCCGCCGCAGGTGCTGCCAGCGCCGCAATGCTGTCGATCACGGTCGTCTTCAGTCCGCGCGCCGGCGAGATCGACGAAGTGGTCCTCAGCCTGCCCAGCGGAGCCAGCGTGGCCGATGCGCTGCGCGCGAGCGCGATGGCGACGCGCCATCCGGGTCTCGCCTGGGCAGAGTTGCCGGTCGGTGTGTGGAGCCGACCCTGCGCGCGCAACGCGGCCCTGCGCGACGGTGATCGGGTCGAAGTCTACCGGCCGCTCGCGGTCGATCCGAAAGAAGCACGACGGTTGCGCCAGCGCAGCCAGCACGCGGCCCGCAAGCGGGTCGGCGGCTGATACCGGTTCGTGTTCAGGGATTCAGGATTGCGACCGGCAAAATCTTCGAACGCGCACCCGCATGAGCGAGACCGGCAAAGCCCGAGCTTCCCGATGGCGGTGCGCCGAAGAACAGGCCGCGACCCGGTCGGCTCCGTCGCGCTCGCTCGCTGAACGGCCGATCGTGACCTGACGGCCGACGCGCCGCAGTCCGGCGCGCGCCGCGCAGCGGCCCGATCGCGGCTATCGGCAGTCGCTGGCGACGATGTCCTGCGTGCGACGCACTTCAGCCGCGCGGGCGGCATCGTCGAGCACTTCGCGCTCGCCCTTCGCGTTGGTGCGCGCAATGCGGATACCGCTGTCGAGCGTGCGCATCTGTTCCCTGGCACGCACGCAGTTGTCGGCTTTCGCGCGGGCGACCCGCTCGAGCTCGGCCTTGTGCTTGGCCGCTTCGTCCTGTTCGGCCTTGCGGCGCTTGGCTTCCAGTTCTGGCTCGGTCGTCTTGGCCGCGAGCGGAGGTGCTGCGGAAGCGCCTGAGGCCGCCGCCGACGCTGCCGCCGCGGTGGGCTTGACGCGTTCCTGGGGCGCGTTCGGACGCTGCAGGATGTCCCGGTCGGCCACTCCGGCGGGCGGTGGCAGGTCGCTGTACTGGGTCTGACCGGTCTTGTCGCGCCACTTCCACTGCGCCGCCGCGGGCAGCGCAATCAGGCAACCCAGCAAGGCGGCGACGAAGGGGGTGATCCAGCGAGACATGGCAGGTTGATCCCAGAGGTTCGGATGCGCCGAAAGTGTAGCGGGCGGGCGCTTTTGCGTCGATTCGCGCGGCGTCCAAACGTGGCGTAGTGCGCTGCATCCGTATAATTCGCTTTTGTCTGCGGCCCGGCGCTTCGCACTCTTGACTTCGCTTGGGCGGAGTCAGCCTTCGACGCAACGGCGCAAGGCCGTTGAGCGTCAGGAGCCTCCCTTTATGCGCCTTCTTGGCAAAGCGCTCACCTTCGACGATGTGTTGTTGGTGCCGGCGTTCTCCCAGGTGCTGCCGCGCGATACGCGTCTGGCCACCCGGTTTTCCCGAAATATCCAGATCAACCTGCCGCTCGTCTCGGCGGCGATGGACACCGTGACCGAGGCGCGCCTGGCGATCGCCATCGCCCAGGAAGGCGGCATCGGCATCGTGCACAAGAACCTCAGCGCCAAGCAACAGGCGGCCGA